>DATHKA010000111.1:0-65310 GCA_035489615.1 Chryseolinea sp. | reverse complement strand
TGGCCGTCTGGGAAATCACCGCCAAGCTTGGAATGACTGTTCCTGAAATGCTGTCGACCATCAAGTCGAGCCAGTACGCCAAAATATTCTACACCGATGATCCGAACTCGACGATGTTCTTCTGGAAACAATTCCTCGGCGGTGCATTCATCACGATTTCCATGACGGGCCTCGACCAGGAAATTATGCAGAAGAATCTCACGTGCAAAAACCTGGGGGAAGCTCAGAAAAACATGTTCTGGTTCAGCATCATCCTGGTTACGGTGAACCTGTTGTTCCTTATCCTCGGAGCGTTATTGTATTTGTACTCGGCGAAGTTCAACATCCCAATTCCAGCCGCGTCGGATGAATTGTTTCCGCGACTTGCCCTCAATGAGTTGGGGATGGCAGTGGGAATTTTCTTCCTGCTGGGGATCATCGCCTCGTCTTATGCGAGTGCCGACTCAGCACTGGCGGGACTGACCACTTCGTTCTGCATCGACTTCCTCGATTTCAAACACAAGGACGAGACAACGAAACGCCGTCAGAAATTCATCGTGCATGTAGGCTTCTCGTTGCTTTTCCTGTTGATCATCGTCGTGTTCAGAGAGATCAATGAGCGGTCGGTAATTGATGCGGTATTGAACGTCGCGGGGTACACGTATGGTCCGTTATTGGGATTGTTCACCTTCGGAATCTTCACGAAGCGAATCGTGGCAGATAAACTGGTACCCTTTGTTTGCCTGGCATCGCCGGTGTTGTCGTATATCCTGAGCCTGAATTCAGAGGCATGGTTTGGAGGGTATAAGATCGGATTGGAAGTGTTGTTGATCAATGGAGCGATTACGTTTCTGGGATTGTGGTTAGTGTCGAAGAAAGAAACCGGGGTGGCTGGAGGCGGAGAAGGGATGCGAAGGCGCTAAGTATTTTTACCGCAGTGGCGCTAAGATGCGAAGTTTCGCAGAGGTGCCTGCGGCACGGTATGAAAAAATTATGATACAATAGGAGGTGCCATGATATTTTCGAAGAAAAAATAAAAAGGCTGAACATTTCCTGGAGCAGTCTCTTTGTTTTAATAACCAAAAGATATTGCATTTGTGCCACCGGCACCTTCGCGGTACTTTGCATCTTAGCGCCTCTGCGGTAAAAAATACCTTGCGCCTTTGCTCCCTCCTTTGCAACTCTTTCAGATCGATAGTTGCACTCCGATAGAATACCCTGGCCACATCTCCGTCTTATATGCCCCTAACGTTCCCGAGTGAATCTTGATGCTCCTCACCTCATAGTACGCCCCACTCTCTCCTCCCTCGAAGATGAAGTAATTCATTGACACGCCCCCGAACAGGTATAGGAATTTGATCCGCCGTCCGTAATCAACATTCAATCGCGTGAGGAGATTGAAAGACTTGTCGTAGCTGAGACTTCTGTTCAAGTGCATAACCTTTGCGCCATACGAAATGACACGCTTCTTATTCAAAGGCGATGGTTTGATAGTGGCTTTGTTGTAGAGCACTTTTTGAAACCCGTATCCAAATCCCCAAGTCTGTCTCGCACCATCGTAGCCCGCGATCAGCACGTTTTGATTGTAGATTTGGTTGTCATCGTCATAGGGCATCTCTGAACCCAGTATCCAGGAACAGTTGAGACAATTGCCGGTGGAGAATTCGACGTTCCAGGGAAAGATCTCATTGTAGAAAACTTTCAGCGACGTGCCGCGTGATCCGAAGTTCAGCAGACCCATGGGGGTTCCCATGCGCGTGCGTTCTTTGGATCCATACTTCTCAAACAGGTTGACGATGCCGATCTGTTTTCCGCGTGTAGCGCCGCCTACGTTGACAAGTCCGATTTGCCAGCAGTCCATGCCGGCGCTGATGTTCACGACCCCGATCTGTATACCGCGCGCTTTGGTGGGCGGCGTTGATTTCGCGCCTTTGATCCATCGCGCTTTATTGATCAATCCCAGCTGCATGCCGGAGAGTTGTGCGTTTGTATAGTTGAAAAGTGCACTGATCTGAAAACCAGCGACCGACTCGCCGGCAATATTGTATAGTCCCGCGAGTTGAACGCCCTGTATAGTTTCACCGGCGCTATTGCCAATGCCTGCCAGCTGCAATCCCTTGAACGAATTGCCCACAGTATTCAGGCCCGCGGTGAACTGAATCCCCGATGCGTGGTTCAGTACATAATTCAGGAGGCCGGCGACCTGAATGCCCTTCTCGTTTACTTCGAATTCTTCTTTATTGATAAGGGTCCGTTCCTCCGACTGACTCAGATTGACAAATGCATTGGCACCCACGATGTTGGCCAGGCCGGCGATTTGAATACCATTGCTGGACTTGAGGTTGCTATTGGTGAACAAGCCGAGTTCCAGCAGGCGGTTGCCCGCCGAGAGTCCGCCGAACAGATTGAGTGAAATGGTGTTGTAATAAGAACCGCTGCTTACGCCATTCGTTGAGATGCCTGGAAAAATGGAAAGTTGAAACGTCTTTTCGTAGGTCCTGATTTTTTTGTTGACCTGCGCAGAGGAGGTCAACGCGATGGCTAACAGAAACCCAACGGGTATGAGAGTGCGGACCATAAGAGAGGCGTTATAAATGTCCAACCCTTCATGCACCCTGGCCAGATACCGGACCTGTGTAATCTAAAGATAGGAAATAAGCTGCGATATGCTTCACGCAGCGTATGTGAAGCACGTCTTCGGATAAAAGGAAAAGGCCGCTCTCCCTCCGAAGAACGACCTAAGTCCAGATTAAAAACCAACCCACTTTGTCTTTCGTGTCTGCACGTAATGGTCTCGTTTTACGCGATTGCAGACGGTAATGTTTTTAGGGTTTAGGAAAGGCCGCATCCCGGTTAAGAGCGCGGCCTGATCCCGATTAAAAACCAACCCACTTTATCTTTATTGGCAGTACGCCCTGGAGCGCCCGCTGCCGATTTGGAAGGAAAGGCCCACCCATCTGGCGAGCTTTTCTTCCTGTGTTAGTGCCTTCGTTTTGGCCTTCCGTCTGTCGACTTCCGGCGCCCGGTGGCGACAGCCTTGTGTTTCCAACGCGGGTGGTGTGAGACCCACAAAAAATTGTCTCTTCACAAGGCTGTCGTCATCCGAACACTCAGGCAACGGGCCGGTGGCTTCATTTCCTTCCCGTTTGCCTGTGTTCAGCGATCCTTCAGAGAGAGGATCCGCAGATCGCAGATGTAATCCCCTATTGCCAACGGTATGCCATCGGACAAACCGGCCAAAACAATGAAATTTGAGGTTCCAGGATTAGAAATATTCCTGAATTGGGACTGTTTATTCCCTAATCGAAAAAAATGGGAATCTAGGGCGCAAATGGAACGGCGTCTAAGTTCGTGGGTTCTGGTACTCCGGTGGTTCGCGCAAGGCCATCGCCGATTTTTGGACAGCCAGACCTCAAAAGAACCGCTGCGAAACCTTCGCGTCCCCGCGACTCTGCGGTTACAATACTCTGCTACTCTGCTACTCTGCTGCTCTGCTACTTCAACTCCAGCTCCTTCCCGGGATCCCAGAAAATCTCCTTGAACCGCCGGATTTTGTCGTTCTTCACCTCCACCCCTTCCTTCTTAAGCAATAGCTCCATTGCAGTCGGCGTTTTGAACGCATGCTTTCCGGACAACATCCCCGCGCTATTGACCACACGATGCGCAGGAACCCCTTTTGGACACGCATGCATGGCCCAACCGACCATTCGTGCGCTGGACTTAAGCCCCAAATAATGCGCAATCGCACCATAACTCGTGACACGGCCTTTGGGGATGAGTCGCACTACGTCATACACATCACCGAAAAAATCGTTTTGTGCTCCCTTCTTTTTGCTTAATGGCATGCGTTAAACTTTCGGTCTTGGTAAATTTACGCTCGTTTTTAATTTGTAAACTGTGAAATACCTTTTCTTGATGGCTTTGCTCGTGTGTGCGGGCAGTTCAGCTTTTTGCCAGAACGCACAGACACCTTCACCATCGTTCATCTTCCCCGACAGCACGGGCTGGAATGTGGTTAACGAAGGACAGCACGTGCAGTTTCAAATCAAGTCAACCCATCAATCGAACAAGATCTATTATAGCCTTGAAGGAGCCGACGGCCTGGGCATTCAGTTCGACAGCACTGGCATGTTCCGCTGGACCCCTTCGTTCGATATCGTCGATCGTGTTCAGAAGACGCGCGACGTTACCGTGATCTTCCAACAAGGCCTGCCAGACGGAAAGCGCGAACGCAAGGAGGTTACGTTCATCGTACGTCATGTGAACCGACCACCAGTAGTCGACGAGTTGCCGGTGCTTTATGTACGGCAGTCGTCCGCAAACAACTACCAGATCCCGCCGGAGCTCGTGTATGATCCCGATGGAGATCCGATCGTCCTCAGATCGAGTCTTGCCGTGATGCCAGAAGGCACGGCACTGTCGCAGCAGGGTTTGTTTACTTGGAAGCCATCGCGCACGCAGTTTGCGTCGCTCCGGACAAATCCGCTCATAATCGAATTTACAGCGCAGGATCAGCCTGACAAGTTGGAGACAACGGGTAAGCTACGTATTGCGCAGACACAACAGGATCTGCCACCGGATATCATGATTGTGCCTGGCGATTCGATATTTTCGATCAAGGAGGATGAGATCCTCAACCTGAAGATCTACGTGTCGGACCCGAACGGTGATGACGACGCGAAGACCGCGGGATTGATTACCAGCGACAAGCGTATACCCCAGGCGGTGTTGAAGGAAAATACGGCATTGCAATATGAACTTACCTGGAGTCCCGGCTATGACTTTGTCGAGGACACGCAGCCTCCGGTAAAGGCGGAGCTGGTGATCTATGCGTTGGACAAATCCAACAACCGCACGCAACGCAAGGTAACGGTACGGGTAAGCGATGCCGAAAACCTGATCAAGAAGGACGCGCACCAATTCCAAAAATATCGCACCAACCTCGCAGATGCCGTAATCCTGATCCAGCAATTGGATCAAAATCAGAAGAATCTGAACGCTGATTACAAGAAAGCGAAGAAGGGAAAGAAGAATCGCTCCATCGTTAACGCATCGCTGGGCGCCGTGACGGGCGCAACGCCCGCCATTGTGGACAATTCGCAATCAGCAAAAATCATCGCTGGCGTCGGGGGTACCACGGTACTCACGTTCGGAACACTGGAGGCCACGGAAGTAATTGGTCGTTCGAAGGAAGGGATTTTGGAGAAGATCAAGATTACGATCGATCTGCGCAACAAGATTCAGGGCGCGGGCGACGAATTCGCGCGGAAGTATTCGTTGAAGGCATCACGACGAAGTCCGGAGTTCGAGAAAGATATTGAGAAGTTCAGAACGTCACTGGCCGATCAGCGGATCGTATTGCTGGAACTCGATGCCTACTCGCGGAACCTGCGGATTGATGATCGCGATATCAAGAAGGTATTCGTGGACTACGTCGAGGAGCAGAAGGAAACCGCATCGCTGTCGCCGAAGTAGCCGATAGTAGATTTGACTATAAGTTATAGTCAATGTGGCTATAACATATTGATTCCTTTCAGTCGAACCTCAGATCATCAGTCAAGACCTTCGGACAAAGCTTCATGCCTGAGATCAACGTGATTTCATTTCGGTATCTACTCAGCTTTCAGACTCCTTACCGGATTTCGCGTGGCTGCTTGCAACGAGTGATAGCCCGTAGCTGTGAATAACAAGGCTAGCGTGGCTGCAGCGACCCATGCAAACACTTCCCCGGTGATCTCAACATGATAGGCAAAGCCATGCAACCAGATACCGATGAAGTAGGCGGCTATGGGAAAAGAAATCAACAGGGCGACAAAGCCCACTTTCACGACGTCGCGGTTGATCAACAGCATTAACGACGTGATTGACGCACCGAGTACCTTGCGTATGCCTATCTCGCGTGTGCGTTGCTCGCTAACGAATGAGATCAACCCAAAAAGACCTACGGAAGAGATGAATATCCCGATCGCCGTAATCCAGGTGAAGAGCTGCGTAAAGCGTTCTTCGGCCGCATGGAGCTTCGCGAAGTTATCGTCGAGAAAGGCATAGGTAAAGGGTCGACCCGGGACGTGGGCGTTCCAGACTAATCCCACGGCAGGTACAACGTCATGGCTATTTGCAGGTTGGAACTGCACAAACAGGTTTGACGTAAAATCGCCATGCACGAAGAACGTATTGCGAACCAGCATCGCGAACGGACGCACTGCTTCATGAAAGGATTGATAATGGAAATCCTTCACCACACCTACGACCGTGGCATAGATCACCGTATCCGGACCGCCTTCGTTCCAGATCAACTGTCTCCCGATGGGGTCGTCCAGGTTCAAGTCACGAACCGCTGTTTCATTGAGGATGATCGAGTTCACCATATCGGCAGGATGCTCTGGCGAAAAGTTCCGGCCAGCGACCAATTCGAGACCAAGGGCATCCACATATTCGTAGTTTACTTGACAGAAGTCGATGACGCGAAAACTATCAAAAGCGTTCGCACGAATATTAGTTGTCCAGTGCCCGTTTCCTGACGTCGCTGTTGAGGCACCCACAGCGGCCGTTGAGGCGCCCACGTACGAGACACCGGAAAGTTGTCTGATGTCGTTCTCCAGCACTTCGCGATTGGGCAACCCGCCGGCATTTGAAATGACGAGTACCTGCTCCTTTTTGAAACCGGGGTCCTTGCTGCGGATAAAGTGCATCTGGCGATAGATCATAAGAGTGACCAGAATGAGTGAGGTCGATATCGCGAATTGCAGCCCGACCAGATACTTCCGGGTCGTGCCCCCTGACGACGTGCTGTTCATCGTCGCGCCTTTCAGAACCAGCACCGGGTTGAACGACGACAGGAATATGCCGGGGTAGATGCCCGACAACAGACCGACTGCCATAGCGAATAATGCTGCTGCCAACCACCAGATGGCCATCGAAGGATCGAATGGTTCAATCGACTTATCCATAATGTCATTGAAGGGATGAATGAGGACCCCTACTATTAGAACCGCGAAGAAGAAAGCTATCATCGTCATCGACACTGACTCCATGAGAAACTGTGAGATAAGAACGCGTCGTGTGGCGCCGGATGTCTTACGTACGCCGATCTCTTTTGCGCGCGTCGTGGCACGGGCACTTGCCAGGTTCGTATAGTTCACACCGGCACTGACGATTACGAAGAGGGCGACCAGCAACATGATGTCGAGCGAACGCGCGTCGTTGTTGGGTTCCAGTTCATTGCGCAGGTGAGAATGGAGGTGGATGTCTGTGAGACGCTGAATAAAGTAGCCGTCCGTTGAATTTGGCGCGTACTTTTCTTTCTGTTGCGCCAACTGTTGTGTTAGAAAAAGTGCGGTAGCTTGATCGCCTGGCGTTGCCTCCTGGTCGCGCAGCTTCACGTAAGTAAAGTACTTTTGATTACCCATCCAGTTCGTGTTGTGCGCGATCTCGATCGTGCGCAAGGGGATGATCATGTCGAAGTGAAAGTGCGACTGGGTTGGCATGTCTTTGAGTACTGCCGTAACCGTATAGGAAGCTTTTTCACTGTCGATGTGCTCGCCGGTCACGTCAGTTCGTCCGAAGTAGCGTAGCGCCGTTTGCTCGGTAAGAACGATGGATTGGTCGTCGTTCAAGGCCGCGTTTGGGTTGCCGTGAATAAATTCGAAGGAGAACACCTGAAACAAGTTGCTGTCGGCTTCGATGATGTTTCGTTCCAGTAAAGGATGGCCTCTGCGGAACATGCTCATCTCCTGGCAACGCGCGAAGGTTGTAGCGGCCTCCACGTCGGACACATCCTGACGTATGGTGTAGGCGATGGCACGTACCGTCGTTGCCCATGACTCCTGCTGGCCGTCGGTATTGACTGTCGTGCGTGCCACGCGGTAGATGTTGTCGGCCTGGCGATGGAAGCAGTCATAACGTTGCTCATCTACGACATGAAGGCCGATGATGATGCTGCATGCCAGGGCGAACGCAAGACTGCTGATGTTGATAAGACTGTACCGCCATTGGTGAATGAGCGTACGGCTGATGATTTTCAACTGGTTAGACAACATGGATACGATTTTTGATGGTTGACTGCGCTCAGCTTTACGCACTGTGAGTTCGCTATTTACGCACCGCGAGTTCGCTACTCGATATTACCGGTTCCAGGGTTGGGAGCCAATTTTTTATGACGAGATGGGCGAAGACCTTGACGAACAGGTCGGGCGATTTTGGCCGATGCCAAATCCCTGTTTATGAGGTTTTCCGGAAAGATTTAGGGGCAGCTTTGTGGGAAATCGCAAAAGGTATAGATTTGCAGTCCCAAAACGGTCGAAAACGCTGTTTTCAGCTTGTTTTGGCAACAGAGGAGTGGCAGAGCGGTCGAATGCGGCGGTCTTGAAAACCGTTGAACCGCAAGGTTCCGGGGGTTCGAATCCCTCCTCCTCTGCTGAGTATCATTCAAACAGATCTAAAACCTCGAATTCGTAAAGGATTCGAGGTTTTTTGTTTTTCAGACCACCCCAAAAGAGTCATTTTTTTCCATTCGTAAGGTGGGGATTCGGGAAACCGAAGACAGCGACAATGATCTTTCCCGAATTAAGGCCTTAAGTCACTGTTGTCCAACTAGTTCATTCATTGGACATCTTGTTTCAAGAATCTCCACGCCATAATTTTTAACTAAAACCAATTCAATTATGAGCACGATGAGTGTATTGGTCTTCATCAGAAGGAACAGAGGAAATGACGATGTTGAAGCGCCCATTTACATGCGCGTGACAATCGCGGGAGAGCGTTACGAACTAGGTACAAAAAGACTTGTACTTCCAGCAAACTGGTCGGCTGATAGCGGCCGCGTGAAGGGAAACACATCAGCTGCAAAAACGCTGAATGCATATTTAGACTCTCTTCTTTCATTTCAAAAGCCTACAGCCATCAACGACAAATCCTGAACGAAGGCAAAGAACTTAGCATGACTAAATTCAAAAACAGATGGCTTGGGATATCTATGGAGAAAGTAAAGATGTTGATGGAAGTTTTCGAAGAACACAACCAACAGATGAAAGCTTTGATCGGTCATGAGTTTTCTCCGCTGACTTTTGAGCGCTACACAACTTCTAAAAAGCACACGCACGACTTCATGAAGTCGAAGTACAAGGTCGATGACATCGACATCAAAAAACTTAACTACGAATTCATTCACAACTACGAGTTCTGGTTGAAGTCAGTACGCAAGTGCGATCACAACACGACAATCAAATACTTATCGAACTTCAGAAAGATCGTCAACATCTGCATCAAGAGCGGATGGCTTGATCGAGATCCTTTTGTTGGATTCAAAATGACGAAGCGTGAAGTAGAAAGACCATTCTTAACCGATGATGAACTCAATCGCATTATCGAAAAGAAATTCACCATGCCGCGCATGAGCCAGGTGAGAGACATCTTTGTCTTTTGCTGTTACACCGGTCTTGCTTACGCTGATGTGAAAAAACTAACAGCCGATGAAATAACGATAGGGATTGACGGTGAAAAATGGATCTGGACAAACAGACAAAAAACAGACACAGCAAGTCGGATTCCATTGCTTCCTCCAGCACTTGAAATTATCCATCGACACAAAAACGATCCGCAATGTTTGAATCAAGGACGAGTACTCCCAGTGTTGAGCAATCAGAAGATGAACAGTTATCTGAAGGAAATTGCTGATGCGTGTGACATCAAAAAGAAAATGACATTCCATACAGCGCGACATACTTTTGCTACTACTGTCACATTAGCCAATGACGTTCCCATGGAAACAGTAAGCAAGTTGTTAGGTCACCGGAATCTAAAGACGACACAGCATTACGGGAAGATTCTTGATTTGAAGGTTAGCCAGGATATGGGGATGCTGAGGGCGAAATTCACGAATCGGTCAAAAGACAGCAAATCTGCTCAGTAAGCGGCAATTTTAATAAGACTGAAAAGTTCGCGTTTTGTGAACTTTTCTTTATTTTAAACGTATATTTGGATGAAGGTTCATTTAATTAGAAAAGAGACAATCGAAAGCTATGTTGCCGGCAATGCCCGCAGCAAGCCTTCATTTGCTATCTGGTTAACAGCGATTAAATACGCTGACTGGAATGCACCTTCCGATATCAAGCAAACATTTGGAGCCGCTGACCTTTTGGGAGATGGCAGTAGCCGAGTTGTATTTGACATCGGGGGTAATCACTACCGGATGATATGTAAGTATGCATTCGGTGATAAACAGGTTCATCTATTCATCTGCTGGATCGGTACCCACGGTGAATACGATAAGCTCTGTGACAACAACGAACAATACACAATAACGAATTACTAGTATGGTAGCGCTGAAGTATAGAGTGATCAAGTCAAAGACCCAATACAAGGAGTATTCTAAAATGCTTGAAGAGTTAGTTACCGCTGACTTCAAAAGCAAAGAGATGAAGTACGAGATTGAATTGCTTACGCTGCTTATTGAAAAATGGGACGAGGAGAATAATTCTTTTGATGATGTTGATCCGATAACGCTCCTTCATTCCCTGATGGAAGAAAGAGGCCTCAAAGCAAAAGATCTTGTAGAGATTCTTGGTGTGAGCAAGGGACTCATTTCAGATATTCTAAATTACAAGAAAGGACTGTCAAAAGAAATCATCCGAAGTCTTTCCGATTATTTCAAAGTGTCTCAAGAGGCCTTTAACCGACCGTATGAGTTGGCGGGCTAGTCCGATAGTCAAGCTCCGAATTCTAAAGTAGGCCGTTTCATTATTTAAGAATGTACGATCTTTAAAAAATATGATTTATGGAAAAGAGGATCGAACTGTTTCGCGAGTTCACTGAAGAATTGTTCATTGAGTACAAAAATTTAGGGATCAAAATTCTCGGAGATTATGAATTCGATGGCAAGACCTAAGCATCGTTTATGAGTGATATCACAAGGAAGAAATATAACATTCATCCTCTTCCGGTTGTAAAAATTTCCCCCAAATTTTCAATATGGTATTCGTTTAGCAACCGATCCACTTCCTCTATATTCTCGCTTTCAATTCAGTGATTATTTGAGATGGAAAAGACAATTCGCTATCCATATCTAGAAACCAACCATGCTGCGCAATTCACGGATCAGTGAATTTCGGCGGTGGAGACGAAAGTCAAAATGAAAGCAATGCATTACTCAAAGTATGGGCGGCTGGTATTTACGTTATACCTCCTGACAACGGTGCAGAGTTGCCTGGCAAAATTCTTTTCAGTTGACACCGCTAAACGAAATAACATCCTCCCGAATTAAGTATGCAGACGGTGAACTTTTGTCAATCAATCGATCAAGAATGGCGACATAGTTATTACGTAAAGTCGCATCGTTTTGAATATTGACGCGCAATCGCGGGTTGTAAAACACCTCTGTTGCAAGCTTCTGGGTGTAATCGAATTCATCCTTGTCATCGATACCATGATCTGAAATCTGCTTCCACAGCCAATTTATGCCGTGTGGAAGCAGTTCGGGAAATCCTAATCCACTTAGCAGTTTTGCTGTTTCTTTTACCAAACCGTTTTCTTTGATAACCACCTTTTCAAAGAAATCACGCTTACCTCTAACAGGCCTCCAATCCTCCCGAACAGAGAACCAATATTCGTAATCGAGCATAACGATACCTAGCAACCTTTTGTCTTTACTCATTGATACCTTGTCGTATAATCGTCCCCATAAGAACCAAAACTGCTCGATATCATCATCACCACACCCTGACATAATCTCTTGCAATGTACGCTCGACAAAATCCGATAGCTTTCTCGAATGGAATTCGCGATCCAAAAATCCATCGATTAGTTTATCGAAGAATAATTGGGCCTTATCAAGTGGCTGTTTTAGCAAGAATAAGGCAAACATCTTTTCGCAGTGCTGAAGGTGCTCAAAATGTATTTTATCCTGACCCCATCCGCCTTCTACATCGATATGAAGAAATATATATTCAAGTGTCCAATTCACATAAGCTATTAATGAATCGTCCGTGGTGTCCGGTGGGATCAAATCCAGTCCAAGCACAACGAAATAAGACGACGTTTTTTCATCGTGGCGCTGATCTAAATTGATTGTTGCGGAATCATCATTTACTTTCCGCGAGGTCATCTCGACAATTTTTGCCTCTCGACGCCTAAGCATGACGGCGCGCAATGCAGATCGGAATGACTTCCAACCTTTCCTAAATAATATTTTGAATGAATCAAGAAGTCCCTTAAAACCTTTTTCGGGTAACCAATTATCGCTAAACTGAAGAAAATGTTGAAGTTGCATGCGGACCTGGTGACCTCGATTCCATTCGTTAATTCCGGCTACAAACGGTCTAATCAGATGTAGCAATCGAGTCCTGATGTTTTCGATCAGTTTCTCTTTTTCCAAATCTTTATTTAAAAGCACGATAGACCAAAATGAAAAGTCTTTTGCCTGTGCTTGCACCCTCCCAGTGGTACTCAAAATAATCTCCACAAGTGCCAGGTAAGCTGCCTCTCGCTCAAATGTTGTGAACGGACTTTTGGCGTCAAAATTATAGGGATTCCAACTACGATTCAAATCACGATTTACTAAAGAAAATACACGATCCAGGGAGAGCTCGATCTCCCGCTCGTTCATGCGTGAGAAAAAATTCTTTAGGCCGAGGTATGCAAACTGCGCAGGGTGGTTAAACAAGTTGGCATATTGATGTTTGATGTCATCTCCAAAGGATATATTAAAATAGCGTTGCCAGGTTTCATACTCGCTGTCTACACAAATTCCTTTCTCGTCTTTTACTTTCTTTAGCGACCAATGTCCGCCTTCACGAATTTTTTCAAACGCTTTTTCTTGCGGTTCATCGCGGTCAACAATCTCCTGCAAATCCGGTGGAAGCTTCGGTTTAACAATATATCCGTTATCAACTTTATCAATGACTTCCAGCTGCCGATAGTCAAGGCTGTTTAACATTATGCGCCATTTTTCATCTGGGCAATTCTTGCTGTAAAATTCGTCTAATATTGATTCTATTTGGGGCCGGAAAGACGTGTAACTTAAATTTAGAATAACATAGCGTAGATCATTTTTTCGGTGGGGAAGACTATTTGATCGTTTATTCTCATCGAATATTAATCTACCAGTCACTCCGTCACCTCCAATAGTCTCCGTAGATCTTTCATGGGCAAATCTTTCAAGATCCCACTTAAATATTTTCTTCACACGCAATAACGGAAGGAGGTATTTGGCCATCAATACATAGTGTGCCGTTGCTACGCTCACAACCACCGCTGTAGTAGAAACAGTCCGACTATTCTTCAGCAGAATCTCTGTCATCTCGAATAGAACCTCCTTTACTCGTGGATACTTGCTTTCTTTATCCTCGGCGACAAAATCAGCCATTTCTAGCATGACCTTCTCGAGGGCTCTCAGTACAGATTGAAGAAGATTGGGAGTGGCAATATTGCCGCCCCTATAAATTGACCAAAGTATCGCTGAGCCACGCTGCGTCACCGTAGTTCCGTCTTCAAGTGTGTATGAAATCTCTACCCGATCATCGCGCTTAAAAATTTCAGAATCCTTCACCATAAAATCCGATAGCCAAAAGCTATCTACCGAATGATTAAATAATTCAACGACAAACTTTGTTGCAATGATCGGATGGTGACACAACAAATGATGGATAGGCGTCTGGACAGCACTGGCAGGGAAGTATTCCCGCTTCCCCGAAGACGATAATCCAAATACCGCCTCGTCATGCTGATGCAATGGACTGGCTGCATAGAATGGAATCTTCTCTTCCAGTTCCGCTATTTGTTCGGGGGTTGGTGGAACATACAGCCATTCAACTCTTGCAGCAGCGATTACTCTGTAGGGAAGATATTTGCTGATTTGGCGGCTGTCTAGCCAAGACAAAGCTTTCTCAAGGAACATATCATGAAAGTCATCGATATGTTGCATTCCCATTCGCGTTTTTTCTGCGATTGCGGTTTTAAGAATTTCAGATACATCAGATTGAAATAACTCGGTAAGTCGAAGAAAGAGGGCAACCATTTCTTCGAAATGATCTCTGTCCCTTGAATAGTCATCGGCAGCCAGATCCCGCTTATACTTTTCAAAGTACGCTAGGATAATTTTCCCGACGTGTTTTGATTCCAACGGCAGGTCACTATCATAACGGAGGACCTTCTTCCACTGAATAATGACTGGAATTATATTTTCAAATTCATCGGTAAGTCTATCGATGTGATCTGCAACAAACTCAAGCAGCAAAGCCCAGATCATCCCGTTTGGAATCAAATAATAGTTGGAATACGGTGCACGCCGATCCTCAATTGGAAGCCGTTCAAGCAATTCGTAATCTGGAGTTTGACAGGCAACATTGAGCAGCAGAATGCATCTTTTCAGTATTTGATTTTTCTCTTCAAAAAATATCTCTTGAAACTTCGTCGAGTAATGTGCAAACAGGTTCGGTTGCAGGACTGTTAGCAGCGTTTCATCTTTCCAATAGCCGACGGCTGGCGTACGAAAGACACTAAGCACAAAACTTTCAACGTTATTCTCCTCGGCTACCAGCCCTTCGGCCAACCAAATTCTATAAACTCTTCGAATCGATGGACTTGAGCCGATATTGAAAAAAAACGTCCCGACGGGATCCAATAGTGACCGCGTCTGAAAGTGTCTACCAATTATCCGCGACAGAGCCCAATCTTCGTAAATATCATGTGCTATTGCATAAGCATTGTTTAAGTCAGCACTTTTCTCAAGAATACCATCGCCAAACAGCTTTAATGCAATCTCATTCTTTTCTTTACTGAATGAAATAAATGAGGTCATCTTGTTTGCTCTTTCCAGCGCAATTTCTTCTAGCAAAAGGCCTCGTTGCGCTTGTACATCGGAACTTGTCTCCCGATCATTATTCTCAATAACATATCGCCATATCAGACCCCTAAACGCAGCTTCGGTACTAATCTGTTGCAGTTGTTCTTTTTCAAGCAGGGTGGCTTTATCCAAATTGAATGGAACTCGAAGTATTCGCTCAACGGATTGTACAGAGGCGACTTTTTCAAGTGCGGGATGAGCACTCAGAATTGATCCGAACTCAGCATCATCAAGCAACGGAACCTGGTAAATAGATGCCGGTGGAAACTCGCGAAGGTACCGCAATTGTATGTAGTAAGCGGCATACGTTCTGCACGTCAAAATAATTTTTAGATCTGTGCGCTGGCCAAGTAGGTTAAAAAAGTCTGCGATGACATCGGTATGCAAGGTTTCATAAATCTTTTCGAGGCTATCGATCAATAAAAGTTTTCGCACCTTCATCGCCGGAGAATTCAATAGTACCGCGAACTCGTTGGCAACCCCAAGCGATTCGCTAAAGATCAGGTCAACACTTCTTTTGTCTAATTGCTCTCCTTGAAGGGCAATAATTTCATACCGATCTCCCATTTGTTCTAACGCAATTTTTGTTGCGGCCGACTTACCAGCGCCTGCAACACCGGTGATTAACGTTAATGGTTTTCGTTGGATCGATTCTGAAATCTCTTTCAGTACCGTGGTGCGATCTAAATGCTTTTGACCAATCGTGATTCGCGCGCGATCCAAAACTCGGGCGGTGTTCTTTCGAATTTTTTCAATGTCCGAGAGAATGACTTCATCAGTCTCCACCAGATCCAGCAGCAGTGCTTTTTTGCCCGCGGCGACAAGTAATTCATTCAATAATTCTAACGTAAACCCCATTACTCGCTTTGAAGGTTCCTCATAGTCCGTTAACACGCCAAAGCAATAGTGATGACCTTCAACCTGGATCAGCAGAGGTGATCCTGAGTATCCATTGACGAGATTATCCGCATCAGGATGTTGCACCAAAGCGTCGGCAACTATTGCCTGAACCTGATGGTCGTAATCTTTATCGTCGACAATTGTTCCATCATATAACGTTCTAATGCGACTGTTCTCGGTTGATGCAGGTAATCCTCTCACGATGCACTTTTTCTCTTTGCCATTCAACTTAATTAGGGCGGGCAGATCGCCTTCAGCAATTTCAGCAGGAACCGCTGACCGCGGAATTATAATAACGGCGACATCTTCATTAGTTGTTGATCTCCCCGTGATGATTTGGTCGGTTGATCCGACTTGATAGTAAGAATTTGCACCGTCGAAGAATTTAATTTCAACCTTCTCCGCAAGGGCAAGAGTATTTTTATCCGCAATCCCATGCAAAGAGCAAATCACGTATGCCTCTTTTGCGTCCGATGGAAAATGTACGAATCCTGTCGATACTTGTATGGCCACAATTTTTACAACGTATTTATTCATGTTAATAATTGCTAGAGATAAAAGAATAGCGACCCCATCGCCTGGGTTGGGAAATTTAACTTTGCCTTGATAGCGCCTTTATCAGATTCAAAAATATTATCTGTTCTCCTGTTTTGGTGAGTGATGTAAAATTCGGGTTCGGGTTTGCCACAGTGATGAATTATTCTTGCTAGAGTTTCTTTATTGGGCAAAGCCGACCGGTTATATCCATTTGCACTAATCACAAAACGATTCGTATCGATAAGTTTAATTATTTCACTATTGGTATTATGCTTGCTCCCGTGATGAGGTACCTGCATAGCTTCCAATACCAGGCGATTTGACTCACTATAATTCAACTCTTTCAATGAGCGACAAACCGCTGATGGATGCGCATCCGCACAGAACAATACAGACTTGCCTTGGTGGGATAATATGAATGCAATGCTACTCCCATTTTCCTTACTATTGTCCTCGGAAAACGCATTAACATCGAAATCCTGTATTAATGAATCGTAATCGGTTTCTTCAGACGCTTTTTTTGTGTCGCGTTTTTTTTCTATTAAACGAGCTTCTCCCTTTTGCCATTTAATAAATAGCTCTCCCAGCTGGTCCTGCCTTGGAGAAAGCACAGTAATTGTAGCGCCGTAAAAATCCAGACGTGTATGATTAGTAATTGATTCTGGAAGGATCGATTCTGATTTTAGGAATTCACGAAGCCGAATTCCCTGGTCAACACTTTTTTGGGTGGACTTCGAAAGCTTTACCGGATAGTCACTATGCCAGGCATTGTACCAGAATATCGTTTTGCTTAAATCGAAGCCTTTACGAAGAGTCTCATCTTGAATGAATCTTAAAATGCCGCCGATATGGTCATCGTCAATATGGGTGATAATCCATAAGTCAATGCTTTCATTTCGCTCTTGGATAGAGACCAGCGCACGACAAACTCCTGCTTGATAGATGTCGTGTTGTTCAGCGCCACCATCAATGAGAATATTGTGATAGCGGTTGTCACTTCCTTCGAAGCGGATATGTATTGCGTCACCGCACCCGGCAGGGAGAAATTGAATATCCATTTCAATCAGGCTTTAAGGTCACTAGACAAAAACCCATCTACCACGGTAGTAATACCGTGATAGATGGGCTGAGCGAAGATACAGATTTTACGGCGGAATGGGATGAAATAAATGCCCGGAGTCCTTCAAAACTATTCCGCACCAGTTGGATCTGTTTTGTTACCTTCAGCTTTTCGTACACGATAAATTACTTCGTGCGCATGGTCTTTCAGCTCATAGTTGAGTTCAATAATTCTCTTAACGACCAAGGCATCAATCCCCAGAGACTCTAGGATGCAAAGGCACAATAGTATCTTAGCGATATAGTAGTTTGGATATATACGCTCGCCAATGAAGGTACTTTCATGTCGACCATGCGATAGCAAATGTCTTAAATCCTTGCTTTCGATCGAAAATGATTGTAGGTAATCCAACTTACCAAATAGAATCCTTAAAGAAGGAGTAAATCTTGCGATCAGAGCATCAAGTCTATCTAACAACGAATGTTCCTTCGGGAACTTCAATGTATTATGTAGCCATTTTTTTAGGTCGGGATCGGAGGCGAGATCTAAAACCTTCTGTCGATTCTTTGTGAATAGATTGTTATCGGGACTGAATTGCTCATTTAATAGGTAATGATAAGACTCTAGACCTTGAATTAAATTAAGGAACCGATTATTAAACATTACGTTGCTAAGGTGCACATCCGAGCCGGAGAACCAATAATTCGAATCTGCATAATAGTCATAAACCGTATAGAATCTTTCATTTGCAAACCAGGTACGCGTAATGTCGTCCAATATTTCGTTGCTAACTTTCCACCTGCTGAAAAGCATTCCATTCTGATGAATGAAAGGAGGTTTTGCAGGGTCTTTTTTAGAAAGATGATTGTAGTGAACTTGTACGGTGACATGTTCGGAATTCTGCTCATGCCTTTTGCCTGGGACGATACCTTCGACTGAAAGCACAAGCAATACTACATGAAAGTTTATTTCTTTTCCCATCGTTGTAAATTCTAGCATACGCTTGAATTTTACCCAATCATGCAAAGCTTCGTCGAATGAGACGATGGTTTGGTATTCAAAGTCCACCCATTTACTATATCTTGCCTCTATCAATTCTCCGTCGAGGTGATCATGCTGATCGTAATAGTCTATATACTTTAAAGTGAGGTTCTCGGTAATCTTTACAGCTTTCTCGTCAAAGGCGCGCACCCGCTTCACAGCCTCCTTTGCTTTCTCCATGGACTCCCATCCCTCGTACCATGAGCTAACATAGGGGAATCGTGTCGAGGCTCGCTTTATCCTAAAGCACTCCGGTCTTGGAACGTGCGCGCCCTCGAAGATCGCGTAGATACTGTATTTAAACTCATAAAGATTGCCACCGATGTTTCTAGTTCCCCTCCATTGACAGTCATAAAGCGTGACCAGACCAGACTGCTGGCATGTTCCCAAAACAATCGGATAACCGCTCGCCCTAGGACTGTCCCTATCTTTTGGATCATGGCCATCAATGTATTCATCGGCAAATAGGTAAAGGAAATATTTTTCACCATTCTTTCGGACGAGTCCCGGGTACTGTTTGAGCCTTCCTGGGAGATGCCACTCACCTCGGAGTAATTCGTCTTTCAGTTCTTCTTTCTCCATAAAAAATAAATCTTAAAATTTTCGCTCCGCACAAATTCAGCAACTATTCTGTGCTGCTACACTTGAGTGAAATTGGTCTAATCGAACTTTATTGGGTTGCCCTTTGAAAGCTCATTCCGGATGGTTTGAATTGAAGCAAGCCACGCTTGAAATTCCTTTGCTCTCTCAGGTAATCTTACGGATACATAAGTGGTATAGGTTGCCACGCAAAGATTGTGAGCGTATTGCGTCATTGAATGTGCTTCTTTCGGAAACCGCAATTGATCAATTCCAATTTGCCCGTTGGCCAATCCTGCAATCTTCCCTTGAATAATGTTCACACCGTGAACGGTATTTGACAAGCCTCGATATACTTCGTATAAGGCTGGATACTTCGACTTGTTTGCCAGTGCCTCAACACTATCAGGTCCATCGTAAAGCGAATACCAATGGACTTTTCGTTTCTTCATTTTTGCCTTCGTGCGTTCAAACTCCGCATCAAAATCCTGATAAAGAGGAAGCGCCAACAATTCTTTCGCATTTGCTTTCAGCTTTTCAACCATTTCAAATATTAGCGCCGTGGTTTCCTTCATTGCTTGATCTTTCTTAAACAATGCGTGAAGCTGCTTGGCGCGCTGAGATGTTCCATCAAGCATTTCATAGTACTTGTAATTATGGTAGGTATTCCAGACATGAAAAGACATGCAACGTTCATCCTGTTTCTCGGCAAGCAAGTACTCCCAACGAAAAGAAGTTTTCAACGACGGTACGCATTAACGTTTTGGCTGGATCGCTGGCCCCTTTTCGGATTAAGATTCCAATCGCATCTATATTTTCAATAAGGTTTCTCAAAAACAAAACGGGCACCAGGTACCCATCTTTTTTCTCCACTCCTTCACGGGTTAAATCCCAGTCAATGAAATCCGCTCCAAAGCGCACCAGCACATCAATACTGTCACCATATTTGTTCATGATCTGGCTGACATCGTCTCGCAAATGCCTTCCTAAAAAATCATCAGTTGAATTCTCCATTGTCATTCTGCTTATTTAACCGATGATTTAATTGCTTGGATCGACATCGTATTGCCATTCCATAGACCGGAATTCATTGATCAGGTCAATCATCCTATTCTTGAATTCTTGCGGAACACGCAGCATGTTCAAATTGATACTCATATAATCCAACAAATAGTCGGTGACTTCTTTTATATGGATCATTTCCCAATTGTGGGTTACATCATGCATGAGTCCCTCCGTGATAACCGTGAAATGTTCAAATTGCGACAAGCGGAAATAATATTCGTAAAGTTCCTTTATGAAAAGCTTGCCTTTAACAATTCGATCGGCCATTTGCCCAGGGCTTAAACTGCGTTTTAATACTTCGCCATTTTCAAAATACTCTGGAAATTCCTTGTGATGGTGAGAGAGAATTTCATTCATCTCGTCTTCTGATAACTCATTGTTTTTTACCTTTTTCTTCAGATTGTGGTTTAGCCTTTCGAAAAAGGCACTCGAGACTGCTTCGTAGCGTTTGATGAAATCTTGCTCGTCAACTTCCCAATCTTCCTCACTCGCGCCTTGCCACGTTGGCTCTTTAAACTTGAATTCCTCAATCAGATACAACATTAAAAGATAGTCGGCCAATATGGGACGCAACAAAGAGAAAATTGAGAACTTGAAATGCGAGTTCTTCAGGAATTCTCCCCAACCCAGATAAATAACTCGAAAGTTCATGGCGTGTCGGTGAAGTAAACTTGATAGCACGTGCTGATATTCATGCTTTGGCCGTTTGCCCTGGTAGTGCTTAAAAATATCGGCTAACAGGACATCATGCTTCTGGAGAAATGTATTATACTTCTGCCAGTTTGAAATAAATTTTGGAACAATTACAGTACTCATGCGTTTTCATTTACGCTACAAATCAAATATCCGCCTACGCAACCTTTTTGCGCAGTTCTTATTTTTTTGGGAAATTGCCTTGGGTGTTCGATTCGCCCCTCTCCGACATCATCTCTACTCGATATCATTTAATTCTTCTGCAGTCATTTCTTCAAGTAACTGAACGGTTCGAACAAATCCTTCTAAAGCAAAGTCAATTTGTTTAGTAAAGAAATCGGGCAACGCATCTCGCTCTGCAATCAAACCCTCGAGCATTTCTTTGTTAGATGAAGCTTCGAGGTGCTTATGCCTAAATACGGTATCATTTGTCAAGTAATGAACCACACCAATTCTCTTCGAATTCATTGTTTTATATTCATTTTCTTTAAAGGCCTTTAGCCATTTATAGTTCTCGGAAGAATGATACTTTTCAGGGATAGCGTCGATCGAAGTTCCAAAATACACATTACGCCCTGGTGGAAAGGCTTCTGGTAGGTATATCGCTATCAAATCACCAATCCGATCCCAAAAATTGTAAACTTTTTCGAAGGCATTATTGCTGTGCATTGCAAAGCGTTTGCGGGTAAATTTTGGTGATTAGGATAGATCATTCTGTCGTGAAAAAAATGGCCATCATTAATTGGATTATTCAAGTAGGGTCCATATAAATACAGAAGCGCGGTATGATATAAAATCTCATCTGAACAAAAAACTATATCGTCAAACACTTCATGAAAGTTAACTTTCTTGAATTTGTTTTGTCCTTTCCGAACTACAGTAAAGAACCAGGCAAGGACTTGGCGATCACCGATAACGAAGTCCATGTCGAGCCCTGAAATACTTCGGAGCTTTTTTTCTTTATAGATAGTTACAATCTCCTTCTGAAAAAGGTCAATCGCATTCAATTGTAATTCTCTTTCCATAATAACTTAGTTTTTGTCAAAATTTCCAACGATGATTATACTAACTTGTGCTACTACTACAACCTCGGATCTACTTCTTCGCTCTCTAACGCAAGCACGCCAAATACACACTCATGCACCTTACGCAAAGGCTCTTTCTTAACGAATCGTTCCAATCCTTCAACACCTAGCGCAAACTCACGCAATGCTAAAGAACGTTTGCCAGAAAGACCGCGATTTCTCAGACGAGCCATGTTCTCAGGTGCTGTGTACTCCGGGCCATAAATGATTCGCAAGTATTCTTTGCCGCGGCACTTCACTGCAGGTTGTACTAATCCTTTCTTTCCAGTTGAAATGAAGTTGTAAGGCTTGATCACCATTCCTTCACCACCTTGGTTAGTAAGATCTATCCACCATTCAATAATTTCATTTACTTGCTGGTCATCGAATACATTAATGATTTTGTGATTCGTTGCCTGGAATAATTCAGGATCGGCATCGCAAATCATTTTGATGTTATTCATGTGCCATTCGTGATCCTTGTCAGAATGAGCAGAGCTTTCTGTTGCAAGAATATGGAACGGAGCCAGCGTTAAATCATTCACTGAGTTTACAGGCCAGCAATAATGCTGATATGCGACCTTGTAGTCGCTGATCATTTGTTGCTTCCGATGAAAGTTCACCAGGAGCTGATCAATGCCTTCGATGTTCCTGCTTGTTGTTTCTTTCAAGAGTTCAACTACATTTGATAAAGACGCAGTTGCAGCAGCACCAACAGAAGCATATTGATCTTTCAACAATGCCTGTGCTTTGACAGACCATGGCATTAATTCGGTATCAAGACAAACCCAGTCAGTATTCATCCGATCCCAGAAACCGGAATTTGTCAACGCGTTGTTCACCCTTGAAATAAATTCACGCTCCAGGGTTGCATCATTAAAGAAGTTTCTACCTGTACGTGTATAACATACTCCGATTCCTTCATTCTCGATACCGAAACGGTTGCGAATCGCGTCCTCATCTTTTCCAACTACCAACACAGCTCTAGAGCCCATGTGTTTTTCTTCGCATACAACTTTTTCAACGTTCTGACTTCTGAAATACTTCAATGCCTCTACCGGATGTTCCAAATACCCCTCGAAGTCGCTGGTTTCAGATGGCGACATGGTAGGCGGCAAATAGATCAACCATTTGGGATTAATTGCAAACCTACTCATGACCTCAAGTGCCGCGATGGAGTTTTCTTCGCGCACCGTCAGGTTATTTCTCAACCTAGTGCTAATAATGCGTTTGCCTGTTACATCTGAGATGTCGAGTAAATCGTCATGCTCTTGCTGATGTGTTAGTGCGCTATTAATATTCTCAAAATCAATTGGTCGGACCGGTTCTTCATATACTTGTTTTGCTTTCACGGAAACAAGCTCTTCTTCCGGATAGCGCAATGCAGTTAATCTACCACCGAACACGCATCCCGTATCAATGTCGATAGTTCTGTTCAGCCATTGTGCCTCTGGTACAGGCGTGTGACCATAGACCACCATCGCTTTGCCTCTGTATTCAAGCGCCCAGTTGTATCTGACTGGCAAACCGAATTCATCAATTTCTCCGGTGGTTTCGCCATACAAGCAGAATGACCGAACAGCACCGCTGCCTCGTCCTTGCATTTCTTCCTTCAATCCAGCATGAGCCACAACGAGTTTTCCATTATCGAAAACGTAATGGCTTACTAACCCATATAAGAAGTCAGCTATATCCGTCTTGAATCGATCATCTTCCTTAGCAAGCTGGTCAACTGTCTTCTGCAAACCGTGCTTCAACTGAACATTCTTTCCGTTCAGAAATTTCTGCAATTTCAGATCGTGATTGCCAGGAACACAGTAAGCAATGCCCGCATTCACCATGCTCATCACTAAACGCAAAACGTCAGGGGAGTTCGGACCTCGATCAACGAGATCGCCAAGAAACACCGCGGTTCTTCCGACAGGAGGAATAACTTCAAAGCCAAAGTTCTTTTGCTTTACTTCTGTTCTGTTAATGATGTACCCCAGCTTAGTTAACAACTCAATGAGTTCATCAAAACATCCATGAACATCACCGATGATGTCGAAAGGTCCGGATACTTCTTTCTTGTCGTTGTACAATTTCTCACGTGAAATCTGAGAGATTGCCTCAATCTCTTCTGGTGAGTGCAGAACATGAATATGCCTGAAGCCCTCATCTTTGAGATTCTTCAACGAGCGCTTCAACTGCGATCTTTGTTGAGCGATCACGTGTCGGCCAAAATTTCTATCGGGCCGTAAATCGTTTCGATCTTCGCATATACGCTCTGGCACATCAAGAACAATAGCAACAGGAATGCAATGATATTCACGAGCGAGACGAATAATGGATGCGCGTGATTCCGTCTGAACATTTGTTGCATCGACTACGGTAAGCAATCCATTCTTTAACCGCTTTCCAGCAATGTAGTGGAGTAGCTCAAATGCATCTTCAGTGGCAGCCTGGTTATTCTCGTCATCGGATACTATTGCCCTACATCGATCAGACGATAAAACTTCGGTTTCTTTGAAATGCTTTCTTGCAAACGTTGACTTACCGGAACCACTGATTCCGATCAAGGCTACAAGGGAAAGCTCAGGTATCTTTAATTCTGTTGTCATTTTCTTAAAGTAAAAATTGCCATTTGTGTTTGAGCGCCAACACGCTCATGAACATCTCCAACCGGTTTAAACATCACGTCATATTCATTTCTTTCAGCTACGCCTTGAGCCCACGTTTCAAATTCAGTTCTTGTCCATTCAAACCTGTGGTCAGTGTGTCGCATCGAATCGGCAGCCATGGTTTCAAAAAGTTCGTTGTATTCGCGATTGGGTGTGGTTAGCACCACCGTTTTAGGTTTCGCAAATTCGAACACGACTCGTTCAAAAGCTTTTAAGCGATTCAAGTCAAGGTGTTCGATAACTTCAACAATTGCGGCCGCGTCAAAACCTTCGAGTCTTTTATCCCGGTATGTAAGCGCTCCCTGCACAATGGAAATCCGTTCCTTTTGCTTAGGTGCCATTTCATTGTAGTTCAGGCGATCCACCGCTTTCTCAAGCGTTCGATGAGATACATCAACTCCAAGAATTCTATCAAATTGTTTTTCCTTCAAAAGCATCCTCACAAGCTTGCCTTCACCACAACCAAGATCCGCTACCGATTTTGCACCGGAAGCAACTAATTCATCGCATACATTTCTCAATCTTTTGTCGTGTAGTTTTTCCTTAGCAACATCAACCTTATTTTCACCTTCATCATCCGTCTCGCTTATAGGTTCGTCATCGGTCAATCTTGCCAGTGCGTTTTTCGCTAATCCGCCAATATTCTTTAAGTATCGTTTTATAATTTGTTCCTTTTCCGGATGGCTTTTCAACCAGCCCTCGCCTTTTTGAAGAAGCTTCTCAACTTCATGCTGGCTGACCCAATAATGTTTTTCATTATCAAGGACAGGAATGAGCACATATAAATGAGAAAGGAGCTCTTTCACTTTCAGATTGCCACGAAGCTTCAATGTGAAATATTTACTCTGACCCCATTCAGGAAATTTTGCATCAAGACTGTATTGTTCAAGTGACACTGTATAACCCAGTGGTTCAAACAATCGCCTGATCAACAACTCGCCACCTTTCGAAGCGGGAACTACAGAAACGATAACCTCAAAAGGCATGACCATATCAACCAGGTCGGGACGTTTCTCGCATTTGCCGTTCATGGCAGTCGAGAATGACTTGGCAATTGCTACGCTCATGAACGAAGAAGCTACATAAGGCCTATCGTTAACATAGTGACCAAGCGTAAAGGAATCTGGGCCACCTTCACCAGACTTTCTAACAAGTCCAATAGGGTCAATCTCAAGAAGCAACGCCACCGTACACTTCTCATCATCTGCATGAGGATAAAAAATGTGCGCATTCCCTTGAGATAGTTCAACAGACTGAAGCCTTGCCGGATGTTTGTGCAACAAATGGCTTAAGTCAGTTGCGGGTTGGTGCGTTGTAGTAATCGTTAATAACATAATCTTAAAATGCCAGTATAATTAATGGAGATTCCCCTGCTTCGATTCTTCTATAGTTAACAAACGCTGAACACTCAATTAAATCACTATAGATGCACATTGCATGTTTTTTCAATTCTTCAGCTTTTTCAATTTTCAGGACAATCAGCTCGCCTTTGTTAACCCAAATTTTGCAAGTTATTCCGCTTTCTTTGTCGTCAAGAAATGTCATGCAATCAATCCACGCATCCATGTTCTCGCCATAATAGTCTGGGAAACCGAATAAGTCTGAGAAATAGCTATGGAAGCTACTTTGATTCAAAATCTCTAAAGAATCGATGGTTACTGTTTTCATAACATGTTTAACTAATGCCTAATGCGGGAAACAAATATTCCATTGACCACGATGGCCAAATATTCAATTCTGTGCTTATAGACTTTGCATGAATATTCCATTTCCTAATTTCGTCTTCCAACATCAAAGCCTTTGTTCGTAAATTATTAGTACTGAAAGAATAACTCTTGTCTAAATCCTGGTCTATCCAATAAGTAATATCACCTTCAGTACGAACTTCAATCCCATTAAAATATCCGGCACAGCCAGGTACTCCGCAGGAACAAGTCCACAAGAAATAGTTCCCATCTTTCCGGGTGCTCATGATGAACTCATATATATCAAAATCATCATCGCTGTTTTGCAAAGGAGAAACACCATCGATCGTAATATCGAAAGCTAAGTAGAGTTTCTTGTCTGCTAATTCTCGATAGTCGGGTGTAAGCTTTACTTCAAATTGATTCATAAGCTATTTCAATATCAAGGTGGCAGGCTAATTCCCGCCACCGTCCGCGTCATCCATTATGACAGTTCAAAAGTCTCATCAATATGCGCAGCCTTTTTGCGCAGTTGAAAAATTATCTCCAGAATTTCCACCATTTTTTAGTTACTACCAGAGGTTGATACTCTAATTTCCCACATTCTCGATAATCCCTTACGTCTAAATCCAGGATTCTCAAGTTCCTGCTCTTCAAGTTCCCGGAGGAGATGCTCGCTGTCACGCCTAAGCTCGATTAATACAGCTTCGAGATTGTTCCCATAGTATTCTATGTCTTCAATCTGATACATATAGTATCCAATGGACTGGAGGAAAGTATAACCATCATAGCCGAGGTAATAAAAATCATACAGAATTCTATCTCGATCGTTTCTATTTGCAATCAGATCACGGAGATTTGACTTGACTTTCCATAACAGGAATTCGTCTTCATCAAAGTATTTGAATACTGCCTTTTTGAATTGATACTTTGCATCCCGTTGCTTATAGTTGAACGTGTACGCTTCGAGCACGACATCTTCCGTCATTAGATTCTGCAACTCCTCTGAATCATAGATCCATTTCTCAAAGTCTTCTAAAGGCATTTGATCCTCAAGTACTTTAAACACGTTTTCCTTCAAATTTTGCAGTATTTCCATAACCCTGTGATAATGGTACAAAGAATATGATCAAGTGCGCAATCTTTTTGCGCAGTTCATTCTTTTTGACAGTGATTTTTAAGATTTTTGCGAATACCTGATTTTTTTTAAAGCAATGCCCGTAAATAGAAACGCCTTAATCCGACTTCGCACAATTGACAAATGCCTCCAAAACCGAGGAAGAAGATGGACTTTGGAAGATTTGATTGAAGCTTGCTCAGATGCTCTCTATGAATATGAAGGTATCGACAAGGGTGTCAGTAGACGTACTGTGCAGATGGACATTCAACTCATGCGCAGTGATAAGTTAGGTTACAATGCTCCGATCACTATCAAGGAAAAGAAGTACTACGTCTATGATGACCCGGAATACACCATCGAGAAGAATCCACTTTCAAAAGCAGATCTCGAAAAACTATCTGAGGCTGTTGATATACTGAAGCACTTCAAGGGGTTTAACCATTTTCAGCATATGTCGGGAATAATCCAGGGACTGGAGGACCGAGTAAATAGTGCGGGGCGGGATGGAAGATCTATTGTGCATCTCGAGACCAATGAAAATTTAAGGGGTATCGAATTCATCGATCCGATTTATCAGGCAATTAGAGGTAAAAAAGTGATACAACTAACGTATCAGTCCTTTAAGGCGAGAACTCCGAATGTGTTCAACTTTCACGCATATTTGCTAAAGGAATACAGAAACAGATGGTTTGTACTTGGTCGAAAAAGTAGTAAAGAGCCAATGGTTACCCTGGCTCTTGATCGCATTAAATCAATCGAATTAGTTCCTACTGTAAAATACATTGACAAGGAAAAGTTTGACGCCAATGAATATTACAAGGACGTAATTGGCGTAACTGTGAATGAAGGCAATCGGCCACAAACTGTTCATCTTGCCATTGATCGGAGTAACGCACCATATGTTATTACGAAACCATTTCATCACACACAAAAGATTGTGGCAAAATCCATAGAAGGAATTGAAGTGACTATTGATGTAGTACTCAATTATGAACTTGAGCGAGAAATACTTGGCTTTGGTGAATGCATCACGGTGATTAAACCTAAGAAGCTGCGTGAAAGAATCGAGACGAAGTTGAAGAAAGCGGTAGAGAAGTATGAGCCCTTGAATACTTCTGAAGAGTAGTCTTTTTAAGAGCGCGCCTAATTAAGTTTCCTTTCGTCTCTCAAGCAACTGTAAGCGTCAACTATATTTCAAATATTTTATCCCCAGGTGGGGAACACCTGTGAAAAATTTTACAGGTCAATTTTTAGCCCCGAACCAGGGTAAGATTCAAACTAATTTTAGTCGATTTTGAACTGATTTGTACTAAAAATAAATCTTCCCCAGTGTGTACACACTGTGTAGGACGAAATTATTCATTCATGCACTTTTAAATCATAACAAATCAAAAACTGCATTATGATGACGAATGAATTACTAACGCGGGAGGATTTGCAGCATTTCCGTACGCAATTGGTAAATGAACTGAAAGAAGTTCCTCAACAGTCCAGCCAGACCACAAAACAATGCTGAAGAGTTCTGAGGTGAGAAAGATGCTCGGCATCTCAAACGGTACATTGCAAAACTTAAGGATCAACGGGAGTCTGCCTTACACTAAGCTTGGGATATCATGTTCTACAAGTATGCGGACATTGAAAAGATTCTTGAGGACGGCCTGATCTCTAAAAAGTACTAGTGTGACCGGCTAACCGGACTAATCAATCGGGCAGCCAAAGTATTTAAAAAACATCAAAGCCTTCTAAACTCAGGCAAGGTGATTCGGAAAAAATCGCTGTTATATTCAACCTTAAAGTGATCTTTCAACTTTTCAACATCGATGGATTCAACTTCATGCTCAGAAAACACTATTAATAATTCGTCTGCTTTATTAACAGTCACAGGCATCATTGCTCCATTGAGCAGCATCATATACGGAATAGGATTTTTTTCCACGTATTGCGCTAATGATTCTTCACTGTCAATCCCTGGATTGAGCTCTGTTGAGAAAAAGAAAATGTCATCCAGGTCAAAGCTTTGGTATGCGTTTAAAGGGCCAAATGTTTGCCAGCAACTCCCATTAAATGCAATCAAATTGAACCAGAGCACAGCAGACTGTTCCTTGAGCGTCTGCGTTACACTTTTGGAATAAAGCAGGAATGACTCTCCGGATAACACATCCTCCATTTGATAGAAGTCCGGAGCCGGGGTTGCAGAAATAACGCTAAAACTAAACCGCCATGGAACAAGAAGCTGTTCCTTTAGAAATTCTTGCTCTGACTGACTTCTGCGTTTGATTTCAGCATGATTCAAATATTTCCGGAGAAGGCCTCCTGATTTAAAGACCCTGTGAATTATATACTGTGATTTCAGCATTCTTACCCAGGCCGACTCGGCTTCAGTCTTAGTCAAATGTTTATAGGATGCAATTCGCAGATCAAATTCCCGGGCCAGATTATCCTTTGCCGCTGCATAATGCAAAATAAATTCGTCAACTACTGTAGCCGATATACGAGAGGTCTGATCGCAAGCATACTTCAACGCGTTAAAATTGACCATCTAAAGATTTTAAGTGCTGCATACAAAATCACTTATTCACTCGCTTAGGGAAACAATGCCTTAATTGTTTCCATTGGATTAAACATCCGTCCACTCTCCAATGAAATAAAACCAAAACCTTCATAGCTCGAGCTTTCTCGTCGATTGGATCAGTTACGACAGCCAGGCACCGATCGAAGAGCTAGCTTGATAAGCACGTCTTAATGCATCAGCTAGTATTAATTCCCCAATGCCCCGTCCCTTATAATTAGTATCACGAGCAAGCCTACGTAGTAATGTGACCGGCAAGTTTTTATATGACAATTCCTTTTCCAAATTCTCCGGAATCAAAGTTCGGTCAACGCTATAGGCTGACAGTGTATAATAACCCTTGATTGCGCCATCTTCACCCTCTAAAACAAAACAGGCTGCAACTTGTCGTTTAACATCTTGTCCAGCATGTTTCTTAAGATAATTTTCAAAAGTTTCAAACAAAGTATTTAACACGCCGCGTCTTTCAGTTGTTTTGCTACACGGGGCTTGCGTACGCTGATGTTAAAAAGCTCCTGCCGTTGTGATATTATTAAGTTATCCACCGTGCCGCACAGAAAGAGTAATAAACCGTGTATTTGACCCATTTTACTTACTCTCAAAATCGACGGCAAATCTCTAAGCAGGCAAACCTCATCGTCTCAATGCGCAGTGAATAAGAAATTAAAACAGTCACACTGTAACCTTTTGGATTCCAACGGGTATTCAATGAAATCATTGCATTACCGTGAAAAAAATTGCTATTATCGTTTTTGCTGTGGTTACAGCATTGACACCAATTGCCATTATCGCTCAACCTGGACATGCAATTCTGTCTGGAAATGTGAATACTATATGGGAACGTGAAGTGACGCTGGATAATCATAGTATTCCACTTTCAGAACACGGAGATTTTACATACAGGCTTTTCCTGGATCATCCAAATTGTTACACATTGTCACACCAAAACAAAAGAGTTGAGTTATTCATCAGCCCAGGGGACAGCTTGAATATAAATCTAAATGCGCAAAACGTTGACATTACCGGAACCAATTCAAAACTGAATATGTCCTTGCAGGAACATGAAAAAATTGTTTTTGATAACGGCACTTATCTGGATGAAAACAACGAAGCCGTATTTAGTTTGGGTCTAACTGAATTTAACAGCAAAATAGATTCTCTTAAAACGATAGAGATAAAGAGTCTCAACGAGGTTATCAAACTGAATGGTGGCGTACACCCCACTTTAAAAAGCAAACTCTCGTCCGACATAGTATATCGTAATAAAAGGTATAAACTACTATATCCGCATAACTACAATCGTCATACTGCCAGAATGCCTCCTGTCAAGCCTGATTACTTTGATATTATTTCTAAAGGAACTTTCAATCATCCTGAACTGCTATCGTCAAGTGCTTTCGTCCGATATGTTAATTTTTATCTGGACATTCAAGCTGCGGGTAAGTATAAATTCCGGAATTTGAACAATAGTCCTGTTGAAAAAATCAATTCACGCTATCAGGCAATAATAAACCTACCAGCCGCTCCAAAAGTTAAAAGCTTCTTTCTGAATCAACACTTTGTAAAGGTGATCAATGAGTATAGCGCAAAAGACTTAAAAGGAACCTTTACTTTATTTGAAAAAGATTGTAAAGATGATTCGTTAAAACAACAGATTCGGAACCTATATCATAAAAGCGCGGAAATAAGAAAACTGCCGGATGAAATCAGAGTTTACAAACGCATCGGTAACGTTGAACTTGAAGCACATATTTTCCATCCTAAGACGTTATGTAAAAATGACAAGCATGCCGCTTATTTATTCTTTCATGGTGGAAGTTGGGCAATTGGCGCGCCTGAATGGGGTTACTACAATTGCCAAAGGTTCGCATTGGAAGGTATGGTCGCTATTTCATTTGAATACCGGCTTAGAGACGTACATGGCACATATGTCGCAGACGCTGTAAGTGATGCTTTTTCGGCGATTTCATGGGTTAGAGAAAATGCAAAAGAACTTGAAATAGATACTGAAAAAATCGTAGCGGCAGGATTCTCTTCCGGTGCGCATTTAGCGGCCTGCACAGCTATGATTGATGGATCAGAATTTTTCGGGAACAACAAAAAGTTCAACTCAAAACCGAATGCTCTTATATTGCAATCGGCAGCCTATTCTATCGATAAGCGAGGAAGCGATAGCGCAAAGGTTCCGTTTGAACTATTATCGCCAATGAATAATATAAAAAGTAAGATGGTTCCTGTTCTTATGTTTCATGGAGAATTTGATGATATCGTACCATTCGATGAATTTGAATTATTTATTGATAAGATGAAACAGGCTGATAATGATTTTACCTATAGGACTTTTAAAGGTGGTCATTTCTTCTATGGTCCTGAATCAAATACAATTGTTGATAAGATGTCTGACGAATTCTTAGCCTCACATGGGTTTTTAAATGAATAAAAAGATTCTGCAGAGACTTCAATAATGTGAGAGAATAATTCCCGACGGACCAACTTTTAATGCGGCAACAAAAATCAACGTCGGATCAGCTACCCGTACCACTGATACCGCCGGTGAAAACTTCAAAGATGCCGAGCACTTTATTAGCACAATTAGTGAACAACACCTTGAATTGTTCGACAAGTTCGATCCTGGTCGTGTCCCAAGTTTGTGGCAACAATTGGAAAGCATCCTTTGATCCGGTAATCTTGAAGCGATCGATGGTTTTACTTTTGATTTATAGCTGATCTGAATCTCAGCAACCGTAAACTGTTTGATGTCTTCTACATTTTTCATAATCGTAAGAATTAATTATGGGCACCAACTGGCTTATGAAGGAATTAGCGCAAGGAGGAACGGAATACATGGGGGTTCCTGGAAGAGTTAGACATTAGCTGCAAGGGGGAAACTGTTTATGCCGTAGTTCCTTGCAAGCGCTTGCTTCATAAGTCTAACTTGTGCCTGAATTAATAAGGACGAAGATCTGATCAGGCAGCCCAAGAGTTTGGTACTACGCTGTAAAATTGTATCGTCACAATGGCCTCCTGACCCACCCGATCCAATCTGATCACAAGCCCATGGGAGATTACATTCTCTCACCTGATAATGAACATCGGTTCAATGTTCAGTCATCAACAACCAGGATTCGGGCAGAAGGGCCTCTGAAAAGAGATTATCCGGAGTCTTTCTAATCACTTCAAAGTTTCACAGGAAGCATTTAACAGACCCCTATAAATTGGCCGCGAGCAAACATGAGAAAGCTATTTAAATGACCGGCGGTTGACTACATCGTATGTCAATTGGTGATCGAAATCCATTGATTAATTCAGCGGCTTTGTCTCTGAACTGATCGTGAACGCGGACGGTACTAATATTGAGGTTTAGCGAATCTAGTAGGCAGTCGGTGATTTCGACGATATCCATTAAATTAGAATCTTTGTCCGGATCATTCATAAGTCCCTCAGTGACGACTGTGCAGTCTTCAAACTGCGACAGATGGAGGTAATGGTTGTAAAGGTTTTTCACAAACTAAAAATGAATAAATAATAAATTATCTTTATCCGAAGCTCTAAAAAATAAATAAATGACGACGCGTAACATTCTAATCATTCTCATCTTGGTATTCAACGGCAAATGCGTATTCGGACAACCACCGGCTGCATCCTTTTCCTGGCCGGAGGGAAAACGCACGGCCATCAGCATCACATTTGATGACGCGCGTACCAGCCAGGTAAACGGTGGCACTGCATTGCTCGACAAGTATGGTGTCAAGGCAACTTTTTTTGTTTTACCTGGTGGCGTTGAAAAGGAGCTTCAGGGATGGAAGAAAGCTGTTGCAAGTGGTCATGAGATTGGTAATCATTCAAACACCCATCCATGCGCCAGTAACTTTGCATTTTCGAGAAAAAATGCACTCGAAGACAAAACGCTGGAACAGATGCGCAATGACCTCACCGAAGGAAACAAGCGCATTCAAAAGCTGCTGGGCGTCACGCCCGAAGTGTTCGCCTATCCCTGCGGAAACACATTTGTTGGTCGCGGTGTCAACACCAAAAGTTACGTTCCATTGGTCGCCGAAATATTTTTGCTCGGACGGACCTGGACAGATGAAGAACCCAATGATCCGTTGTATAGTGACTTCGCACAACTTACTTGCATAGAAACGGACGGAAAAACTTTTGAACAACTATTGCCAGTTCTTGAAAAAGCAAAAGCGAATGGACTGTGGATCGTTTTCGGGGGCCACGAAATGGCTGAATCGGGAGATCAAACCACACGCCTGTCAACGCTTAAAAAACTGATCGAATACACGCAAGACCCCGCTAATGGAATCTGGATTGCTCCGGCGGGCGAGGTGGCGAAGTATGTCTTGAAGCAGCGATAGGCGCTACGAAGGGGGGATTGCCACACTCGCTGCGCTCATTAGCCTAAGTTAAGCATCAGTGAAAGTTTCAAGATAGGCGGGAAATCAAAACCTCGAAGTCCCAATGATTTCGAGGTTTTTTTGTTCTCTAACCACTCAAAAATCAAATCATATATTCAACCGTCATCAAGTTCTGGTAAACCCAAGCCATTCACTGATCAATCCATAGCAACGAACTTCAAACACACCGGTGCGCCCACTGCAATTTTTTTTCCTGCGAACACCAACTTGCCTGTTTGTTGGTTGCGTTGGAAGATGACAATCTCATCACTTTCGCCATTACCGACCAATAGAAATTTCCCGGTCGGATCGATTACAAAGTTTCTGGGACCCTTGCCGAGTGTGGAATGACGGCCCGCATACACCAATTTCCCATCTTCCCTTACTGCATAGTAGACCAATTCATTGATATCACCTCGCAGGGAACCATAGAGGAACTTGCCATCAGGGGAGATATGAATGTCTGCAGCGTCCGCACCAACTTTTTTATGACCAGGTAAGGGTAGTGACACTTCCTGTATCTCCTTTAAATTCCCATTTCCATATTCGAACGCTGTCACATCGCCTGTAAGTTCCTGAATGACATAGGCGAACCTCCCATTCGGATGAAAGGTGAAATGCCGTGGCCCGCTTCCAGCCTTGACGCTTATGAAAGCAGGCGATGCTGGCGTCAAGGGATTTGCTGCGGATAGGTCTACATTATAGATATTCACCTTGTCGGTTCCGAGGTCAGGAACAAAAAGAAATCGATCGTCCGGAGAAAGGAGTGCAGCATGAACATGGGGCCTGTCCTGATCCTGGCCGATACTTTTCCCATAATGTCTTATGGACTGGAGGGAAGAACCAAAGGTGCCGTCGGCCCGGATTGGTATAGCGGATATATTTCCACCGCCATAGTTGCCCACAAAAGCATACTTATTCTCACTATCTACAGTTATGTAACAAGGTCCGTTCCCACCTGAACTTGCGCTGTTCATTAAATGAAGTTGACCGGTTGCCGGGTCAAAAGAAAAGGAGGATACCCTGCCCTTTCCATCACCCACCTCATGGACCGAATAGACATGTTTATGGTCGTTTGATATGGTCAGATACGATGGATTTTCAATACCTACTGCTTTTGACTTGTAACTGAACGCTCCGGTTTCACTGTTGAACCGATAGACATAAATGCCTTCGCTCTTGCCCGGTTCGGTATACGTACCGATCAGCAGGTTGTATTCTTTACCGGTGGTGGACTGTCCTTTGACAAGGAAATAAGAACACATTGTTACTAATAAAACAAAGGCTACTCTTACTGGAATGTATTTGAAAGTGGATTTGCCCATTTGGATTTCACTCGAATCGACTCAGGTATTTAACTTTTACATTTTACATCGATTGTTTTACATTTTGCGGTTTGATTCAGTGCCAACGCTATGTTGTCCCAACGGCACATGAGCGATAAACGATTCAATGCTAACAACCGATGCCCGACAGAATATAAAACACCTTACTCGAATATTATGGCTCGGAACTTATCAAGCTCATGAAGGGATTCTTTTATCGTCGGCGTCCATGACCACTTTACCATCTTGCCCGTGTCATGGTCAAGCCTGCAAAAATTGGCGTTCCAGATGGTGCCGCTCTTCGGCGGGACCCGGGACAGGAGCCCTAAAGACTTATACGATATGAAGACTTCTGCGCTCCACGAAGTAATCTTTCCATTCAATTTTTGTGGTCCGCCAAGTATTTCAACTTTATTGATCGTTCCATACGTATTACTATCATACTCGTTAAAGGGTATCCAACCTACTCCGTCCTTCGAGTTGGAGATGGTCAAAAGAAGCTGTTTTTCGAACTGGTTTACTTCGTACTCAAAATATTTTGCCTCGTGCGTATTGGATTGGAAGAACACCTCAAACACATCACCGTTCCAGATTTTATCCATATCCTTATAATCCGCCGTAGTAATTTTGTTGTCCTCGCCATGGAAGAGAATATAGATACCTTTCTCCGATGACAAGACTTTAAATTTACTCTTATAGTCAGTCCCCTCCGGATCCAATTTGCTAAGCGTCAACCATTCGGTTTTGCTCCATTCAGGGCTATCGCCTTTGCCAGTGATCTTGAATTCAGTACACTTTTTGACCAGCAGCGGATCGTCGGAACGAGCTATTACCGAATCGCCTTGCTGGTTATCCAGGATAGGCGTAGCGACAGATTGGGTAGCCATGTGAATCAAAATGACGAGTATAAACCCGGGCCATTTCCACAACGCACTGTTACGATATTGCACACTTCGAATTCTCATCATACTAGGGCACTCTTTTGTTTGCGGATGAACTTCTGATTTCCGATACTGTTACAGCGCTAACGGGCTTTGACTCATGGCCGAACCTCTTTCTGACATAGGTCAGAATCGACGCGATGGCATGATCGTCCAAATGACTGTGCGCTGGCATGAGTCCATTATAGGTCTTTCCTTTAACCACGAGATCGCCCTGCATCCCGTTCAGTACAACGTTGATCAGTGCAGCCTCGGATCCAGTGACCCACTCTGAATCAGCCAACGGAGGGAAACGGTTGTTGTCTCCTTTTCCATCTCGCTGATGGCATGCCGTACAATAAGTATCATATAATATCCTGCCACTATACGTGTCACCTTCCTGTACCAAATCCTTAACCGGATCCGGGTCTCTGATATAGTTTTGAGCCTGCTTCCGACTTTCCATTGCGGCCAATTCGGGTTGCCCAAATTTGTCTTTATCCCCTTTGTACATTACCCTCCATATCCTTCCCTGATTGGATTCGCTGATATATATGGAGCCATCAGGTCCTGTCGAAAGTCCCATCGGCCTATAGACGGCATCACTGGTATTTTTAACGATATCAACTCTTGCAAAGCCATCGGCAAAAACCTCAAATTCTCCTGTGGCATTACCGTTCTCATCAAATGGAACAAAGCAGACTATGAAACCGGACATAGGGTAAGGTGCACGATCCGTTGATCCATGAAGGGCAACAAAAGCACCGTTGTTATAACGCTGTGGGAATTGGTCACCATGATAGAACATAACATCCATGGGCGCCCAATGTCCCGGGAACCCTACAGCGGGCTCGTCGTATCCACTAGCCTTGCCTACGATTTTACCATCACCGCCGTATCCGGGCTGCAAGACGTTTTTCTTCTGAATTTGATCATAGTAGGCATAGGGCCACCCATAATCGGACCCTTCGGTCACTTTCATAAGTGTCTCAGAGGGCAACATAGCGGCCTGCCAATCAGTGAAGAGGTCAGGAAAAATGGTATGGAAATTATCGATGCCGTTTCCTACTGCATACAGACTTTCATCCTTCGGGTTCCATTCCATGCCCACGATACTTCTGATGCCTGATGCAAATTTGGTCCCGTCTTCCTGCGTCAGACCAATCTTATCGGCATCGAAGCGCCATATCCCGGCATGCTTTTCCAACTCTGGACATGGATCCAACCCTTTGCCGTGCGGAATTCCGACAGGTCCATACTTCTCCATATCCTGACATGCATCAGAAGGGGCTCCAAAAGGCACGTACATGTTTCCCTTCTCATCAAACGCAACGGGCTTTGTCGTATGCCAGTTCCTTCCAACGTTGGGATCCATGTCCGTCAGTACGATTTCGGTTTCACTTGTGGGAACCAATTCACCATGGGTCATTTTGTTTCGGAAGATATGTTTCTTGGTACTGGTATACAGGTAACCATTGTGTATCGTAATACCAGTGGCACCCCTGCCCTTATCCGGATAATCGCCAAAACGGATAATGCTATCGGCCTTGCCATCATGGTCAAGGTCACGCATAGCAACTGTCCCTTTGCCATCGTCAGAACTCTGAAGCTGCGCATAGACATCACCATTGTCGTTCACGGCAATATGCCTGGTCTCACCAATACTGTCAACGACCACAAGCGCTTCGAAACCTCCCGGAAGAAAAAGACCGGCGTTATCCTTATCGGCCATGGGCAAAGTTGCTCGCGATGGATCGGAACACCGGACGAACACGAGTACTAACAACAAGCCCAATGGCACTTTGAAAATATTCGACCTCTGTATCTTGAAATCTAATTTCATATTCAATGTTTGGTATTTCGCGTTCTACTATTCATTTCCTTTCGTGCTCTACTATGATTTTGTCCGATATACAAGGAACATACGTGCACCCTTGTAGTGATCACTCCGTTCATTTCCTGTCGAAGGGTTTTGCCGCAAGGCCGTTCAGATCCCACACAATCTTGCCGGCCCTTATAGTCATTTCAGCCTCCAGTTTTTTATCTCCTTTGATGCTGTTGTTCCGCGCATCGATGAACCCGAACGCTCCCTTTCTAAGCGATAAGATGGCGACATCCGCGACACTCCCGGGGCTCAGGTTGCCAAGGTCCTCCCTTTTGATGGCCTTGGCAGGATACCAACTGCCCCTCAGCAGCACTTCGTTCAAAGGCATGCCTATGTTCAGGTACTTCGACATCACGTTCAACATGTCTTTCATACCAGCGTTCATGCTGAACCGGTGAAGGTCTGTCCCGAACGAATTGGGCCAAAGGCCTTGTTCAAATGCGGGAATCGCCTGGTCGAACCAGAAGCCGGCGCCACCGTGCCCAACATCGAACAGAATGCCTCTTTCCTTTGCCGCGAGCACATAAGGCGAAACCTTTCCTTCCGAATTGACGACCGGGGCGCGCTCTGAAATGTTCTCGAATGAATGCGTGATCATGTCCCCTGGGCGCATATGCTTGAGCTGATCTTCCAGGGAGTACTCGGGCAGATGGCATTCAACAAAAAGTGGACGGCCCGTCTTCGCGGCAGCGGCTACTGCCCTTTCAAACGGAAACCAACTCTCCCCCTTGAAGTGGCCGATCTTAACGCCCACGATGATATCCGGATATTCCAGAATCATGGCAGCCGTTTTAGCAACGTCCATTTCATTGAGGTCATGCTTTTCGGCCTCAATTTTCGTGAGTTCGATTTCTGTTCCGTTTATCCCTTCGGCAGCAATGTTCAAAAAAGCCAATACCCGTGTCTTCGATTGGTCGATGACCTGTAACTTGAACTGGGGGAAGTTCTGCCATCCGGAAGTACCCGCGTCAACCACGGTGGTGACACCTGATTTAAAACTAAAATCGTCAGGGGACAAACTGTTGAACCCGTCAGCAAATCTACCGGGCCTCGGTCCCACAAAAACATGGGTATGAGGGTCTATCAGTCCCGGGACGACATAAAGGCCCGTTGCATCGATTACCTGCTTTGCATTTTTGTCGGATATAGATGGCGCTACCGCTACGACCTTTCCGTCGGCGATCGAAACATCCATGACAGCATCTATCTTATTCCGGGCGTCGACTACATGACCGTTCTTAATTAGTATGTCTATTTCCTGGGCGTGCAGGGACAGGGCCATAAATAACAGTATCACACTGATTGTGTTTGCGGCAATTTTGAAGTTGAATGTTTTCATCATCATAGTGCGAATTGATATGGGTGAAATCACCAGGCTGGAATGCTGCGTAAATATGGTTCAATAGACCTGGGCCACACTCCCATAACCGGAGTCACCATTAGATCGTTCTGAACTTGCAGTTCAAAAAGCCGGCATCAACAAAAACGACAAGAGGGTCTATGACCCTTTGTCTGAGTTACGATGTTCTTCTCTTTGCTGTTTGTCAACGTAACGGTTAGGCTATCTGTCAGGTCACGTTGCCAATGGGGGACCTCCAGGTACCACGATTCGTTTGTGTTCCTTGCTATACTCCACGCGCTTTGCCGAAAATTTGGCGGTTAGGTATTCGCCCAGAAAAACAGATCCGGCAAGTTTTTCTCCTTCCATTTTGGCCGAGAACCAGTAACTGATTCCATCACCATCCATTCTCTTATTGCTTCTGAGTTTTACATCTTCGCCTTCTATCATACCGACGATCTGCTGAGTAGAGAAATCGCTCTGGTGTGATCCGCTCACCCAATTACCGTCCTGCTGCAGGAAGAAATAATGTGTGCTCTTGCTCGAGAAGAATTCCATTTGCACTTCCCAGTGGCCCGTGATATTGGCCTTTGCGGTGGCCATCTCATCCATGATCGGTTTGCGCTTCTGCGAGAGGATCTCATGCAGCCTGCCCGCCACGACCTTGGCGTTGCCGGGGCGCATTTGGCTCGGTGTTATGTTGATGGACGTCTTGCCCTCGCCCGACCGGGCCCCGATGGCAATTCTCGGCTTACTCCTGGCTACTATTTCGGCAACTTCTTCGCCCGTGATGTGCAGTTTGTCCGCGTCCCAACTGATGTTCAACCTCGGGCTCCGATTGGAAAGACCAGTGGGCTCCGACACGGTAGTGGTCACACCAGCAACCGTGGTGAGCTTCTTGGAAATCTCGTCGATCCAGGAAAGCCAGGTGGCCCATTCCGCTTTATGATCTCTGGTCGTCCATGCCTCTACCGCCGCCAGCATGCCCAACATCTCTTCCTTGCCCACTTTATTGTCTCTGCCTGGCCCGTGATGTGGTGAGCTTGCCTGCCATGCGGACATCAGCAAATCCTTATCACCAATCAAAAGGCCGGCACACTGGGGGCCGCAGATTGCTTTGCCTCCGCTATAGGCCACCACTGTGGCGCCTCGTTCCAAATGCACACAGGGGATAGTCAGGTCCTCAGCGGCAGCGTCTACAAGTACAGGGATATTCCTTTCTTTGGCTATGCTAGCTATAACCTCAAGTGACATCGGCTGACCTGTAGCAGAATCCTCATCGGAATTGACATAGATCATCGCCGTTTTGTCATTGATGGCCATTCTTAGCTCGTCGGCCGAGTCGACGGTAATCATGGTAACCCCGACATTTCTGATTGCATGGTCATAGACGTTCCTCGAGTATCGCGGCGAGATCACCTCGGTCTTCTGCAGACCCGTAAGGTCGGGTATCCGAATGAGCTTTTCCGGATTGCCACCCGTCACGCAAGCAGCAGTGACGTGTTTCAATCCAGCAGCACATCCGGCCGAAACCATTCCCCATTCCGCCTTTGTAAGTTCAGCTAGCCGTTGGCCGATACCGAGGGCAAGTTCGTCGTATTGAACGAAATACCCCGAAGCGGACTCAATCGCCTTCAGCACTTCCGGGCGCTCCGTAGAACCACCAAGGATCGTAAAGGTTCCCCGACAGTTAATAATCGGGACTACTCCGATGGCATCATAGATTCCGGTATTGCCCGATACGCCATTGGCCGCCAGGGGCGCAGCCTGATCGAACGTTTTACCTAAGACAGACTCGCTGGCAAATAAACTTCCTGCTATAGGGACTATACCCAGTTGCTTAATAATGTCTCTGCGTTTCATACTAATAGATGGTACTTTTTTAGTTATCCACTTCTATCTATATCACCACTTAATTCTTCTTATCCCACCAAACCTTCGTGCTATTCTTATTTCCACCTTGCATTTCAGGAAATTGAAGCGCCTCTTCCAATCCTACCGGGTTGGTATCAGCCTCCAGGTCAGGATATTTTATTCTTCTCATAATTTCAGAAGGGCCAACATCCGGATTATCGGAGAAGAGGCGTTCATACATTTTGGGATAGCCCGTTCTTCTTAAATCCACCCAGGCCTCCCAGCCGTTGGGATAGATAGCGAGCCACTTCTGGGTCATAATCTGTTCGAACTGAGTTTCCGGGTTTGCAGAGAATGCTATCGGAATATTGGTAAGTGCTGGAGCGCCTTCCTCATAAGGTACGGGAGTATCAGAACTATTAATGTAAGAAGTGATAAATGCCTCACTTGCGTCAGATTTTGCAGTAAGTGAAGCACGTATGCCTCTTTCATACATTTCTTTGGCTGTACCGTCCATACTCCAACCTTGAAGGGCACCTTCTGCTCTTAAAAAATAAACCTCAGCAGCAGTCATAATTTCATAATTACCATTGGTGCCCCCTTCTTCAATCGGTAAATACGGTAATGACATATTTGAGTAGTCATCATTCGGAGGTGAGGTTAACGCCGATTGGCTCTGGCCATTTAAAAGACCTTCATAAGCAAGCCCGTCTCCATCGGAATCTCCTACTACCGCCTCAGCAAAATACGTCGGAATACGAGGGTCGTTATATCCCTTCAACACGCTTTCCATCGCAGCACTCATCCTGAATTCGCCCCATGCTGTTATGGTGGCATACGGTGATCTGATAATATTATCGACGGCAACAAATGCATCCTCGGAGCCATCAGTGATCACACCATCAATAATTGCTTTTTCCGCTTCCATCCTGGCTTTCGTCGCATCCGCGTAGCGGATATGGATGGCCATACGCAAACGCAGACTGTTGGCGAATTGCAACCACCTGTCTGCACTGCCCCCAAACATTCTATCATCAGATGAAAACATTTCAGCTCCAGGATTGGCTTTTAAAATGGACACTGCTTCATCAAGCTGGACAAAAAAATCAGCATAAATGGACTCCTGAGTATCAAAGGGAACTACCAATTCTCCATTACCAAACTGTGAATACATGATCGGACCATAATGATCGGTTATTCTGGAATACGCGAGCACCTTCAAAATCTTAGCCATTGCATTGCCTACCTCGTTATGGTTTTCAGCGGTGATATCTTCAATGGCCTTTATGTGAGGTGCGCAATCGGAATAAAAAGACAACCATGTTTCTCCCGACCATGAATCCGTAAAGTCATATCTGTCCGCTTCAGCATCAGGCGTAGTCAGGGCAAAATACTGAACATACAAATCTGCACTCCAATTTTGAGCATATTGGAAATAGTAGGGATCCGAATACATACTCGCGTATTGCGCCTGAGCGAATACCTGCCCTTGTAACAGGACATCTTTCGCAATAGCATCGGTGGTAATCTGTTTTTCGTTTGTGTTTATTTTAGTAAAATCATCTGTACAGCTCCAAATGGTAGCCGCAAATGCCAGATAGAAAACAGGCTTCAGTATTATTGATTTATTGCTTTTCATAACCATCTGTTTTTAAAATCCGAATTTTAAATTCACGCCGATACTTCTTGTGAGCGGCGGTGCAAAAAACTCATAGCCTTCTTCGTTTGAGTCTGTACCCGTGGTCACTTCAGGGTCAAAGGACGCCTTTAAGGAGAAAAAGAACAGGTTACTACCCACCAGACTGATTTTACCATTCTTCAGTCCAATTGAGTTCAATAGTTTCGTTGGCAGGGAATATGCCAAAGCGAACTCCCTCATTCGGATGTTAGAGGCATCTTCAACAAAAGCCTCTCCTACAGGTTGTTCGGATTTGCCCAGCGATTTCCATAAATCTTCGGCAGTTACCTGAATGTCATTCGGAGTCCCGTCAGCCTTTACAGCTCCTTCAGTACCGAATATATTACGGCCTACCACCAACGTTCCATCTCTTCCCGCGACAGTGCTTTCCAAAAACCCGCCGGAAGCCAGGGAGGCCAGAGATGCTGAAATCACAGAGCCACCTTGCCTGATATCGACCAGGAAGGTCAATTGTAAGTTTTTATATTGAAGCGTGTTGCGAATTCCGCCCAACCAATCAGGATTAAAGTTCGATACTTTTACACTTTTGCCGGCTGTAGTTTCGGGTAATCCATTTTCGGCTACTATTATTCTTCCCTGGTCGTCTCTTTCAAAACCTCTTGAATAGTAATCTCCCCATTTAGAGCCAACGGTAAGTTGCATATTTCTAATCCCGAAAGAACCGTTACCGATTGACAAGCGGTCAAGACCCTCAGCCAATTTTTTTACCTCACTTTGGTTTTTTGAAAAGTTGAGCGTCAGATTCCAGCTGAAGTTGTCAATTTCAACAGGACTTGCAGTAAGTATCACTTCCACTCCCCTATTCTCAATATCTGCTCCATTTAAAAACCTGGATCGCACGCCTGATCCAAGAGGCACATCTTGTGCGAATAGCTGATTCGTTGTGTTTGTCTTATACAATGAAAGATCAACTCCCAACTTGCCTTGAAAAAACCTGGCATCAACACCTACTTCACTTGAAATAGTCTTCTCTGCTTTCAGGTCTTCATTAGGAAGGACCGGGGAAAGATAGATGAGACCTCCTGGCCGCAATTCACCAGCCCGATCCAATTTGAATGGCGCGGTATCGTTCCCTACTTCTGCAACGGAACCCCTAAGCTTTAAATAGCTGAAACCTCTTCCAAATTCAAACATATCAGAGATTACCGCACTTAAGCCACCCGAATAATATCCAAAACTCCGGTTCGCCGGAGGCAATGTAGAACTCCAATCATTGCGATAGGTAAGGTCCAGAAACACCATATCCTTATATGAGCCTTGTCCAAAAACATATAAAGATTGCACCTCCTTGCGTGAAAGGCTCTCTGAAAAACCAGGCTGTAAAGCATTGGCCAGTGCGAATATGTTGGGAACGCTCAATCCGTTGTTGACCGTGCTTACCGAATTACCATTTACCTTTCGAATGTTACCACCCGCGTTGATACTATATTTCCAATGCTCTGAAATCTGATCATTATAGGATAACAAAAAGTCACTGTTCCAGTCGTAGGATTGTCCATTGTCCGTTCTGTACTCCCCCTTCTGAGCAATAATATAGGTGTCATTATAGAAACGGGTTTCTTTATAGCTGGAAGAAGTTTCAAACGCACTTCGCGCCATCAAACTAAGCTTGTCAGTGAAATTATAAGTAAGCGATCCATAGCTCAGGATTCTATTGGTGAATTGCTCCGTTAGGTTTCTTCGTGCCACCCAGTATGGATTAGACCCACCATTAGATCCCGGAAGCCAATAATTTTGACGCACATTGCCATCGGCTGCGGTGTATTCAAATTCTTTAAGGTCCTGAACTCTGATGTTGTTGGGAATTCTATAGACGTGTCTCCATGGGTTCTCAAAATTACCTCCTGTGGCCAGTTCGTTGTCCAAATCGGTTCTTATGTAATTTATTTTTGAATCCAGGACAAGTTTATTTTTGAGAAACTTTTGATTGATCTTCAGACTTAAATTATTCCTCTTCAATTCGTTTCCAGGCATAATTCCCTTTCTGTTATCGTGGGTATATCCAAAATAGAGTTGAGATTTTTCAGTCCCGGCCCTCGCTGTTAATGTATACACCTCGGTTGAGCCCGTCTGCATGAAATCATTATGCCTGTTCGGGTTGGCGCTATAGGGCAGCATTACTCCGCTTTTGTTCGGATCAGGAGACCAGTGCGGTACCATACTGCCATCCAAACGCTGTCCCCAGGACTCCAGTGATCCACTCAATGGTGTTCCATCCTCCGATGCATAATAGGACCCACCAACACCTTGTCCATATTCATCCTGAAAGTCGAACAACAACTTACCAGTTTCCACACTAGCCGTTGCGTTAAAATCAATAGTCAATCGCTCCGCCCCTCCTGACTTTGTGGTGATGATAATCGCCCCATTGTTCGCGCGGGATCCATAGAGCGCGGCGGCGTTACCACCCTTTAATACATTTATTGTGGCAACATCGTCCGGACTCAGATCCGAAATATCACCTCCTATCGGAACGCCATCAACAACATACAGTGGCTGACTGCTGCCATCAATCGAACGATTACCCCTTAAGTTTACACGCGAGGTTCCTGAAACACCGTTACCCGTCCTGACAATAGATAACCCAGCCACTTTTCCTTGTAAACCATTGACGAGATTCTGTGCAGGTCTCACTTCATCGAACGTTTCTAAATCCACATTCTGGGAAGAATAGGTCAAAGACTTACGCTCTCTCCTTATACCGAGGGCTGTGACGACTACTTCACTCAGCGAGTGGCTATCCTCGATCATCGTAGCATCAATTGTAGTCATACCATTCACCGCTATTTCCTGTGTGGCGAACCCGATAAATGAAAATACCAACGTAACATCGCCCGTGGAGGACTCTATTTTGTAAAGTCCGTCGGAGTCCGTTGTGGTGCCCATAGTTGTTCCCTTCACAATAACATTGACTCCAGGAAGTGCATTGCCGACACCATCCGACACTTTTCCGCTTATGGTGTACACGACATCGGGTACCGTTTTGGGCGCCCGTCCATCCGTAATTTCGATGGATTGATTTTGAGGAGTTAATACGATCTGGTTGCCCACAATTCTGTAAGAATAAGAAGAGCCGAGCAGCGTGGAGAGTACATCGGCCAGCGTCTCATCCTGAAGACTAAGGGTAACTTTTTCTTCGTTTTTTATTACCTGGGGACTGTAGGCGAATTTGACTTTTGCCTGCTTGCCGATCATTAAAAGCACATTTTGGAACTCTGCGCCTTCAACTTCAATAGTAACTTTGCGATCCAGCACCCCCTGTCCGGCGCTATCAACGGCATAGGCCATCGCGACGGAAAAAAATGAGGCTACCAGGTGAATCAAAGTTACTTTCATAAGAAACAGTAATCCATGTTGAATGGGTTTAGGTTTATTCATAAATTGAAATGTTTTTGTTTATCAAAGGGCAAAGACCGATGCGCTCATGATTCAATCATGACGCAGGAAAGGCCGGTGATGCTCGTAACATCATCGGCCTGATTTTTTTGTATTAATTCAAATCATAGGCATAGGGGTTGGCGTTAACATTTTATTTGCAGCCTTCAGCCTCAATAAGAATGGAAAATTCAGACCGTTTATATCGGGCGCCAAGCGCGTTGCAAATAATTTCAATCTGTTCATACAGCCCCTCCTCTGCTATATCAGCATAGGTAAGGGTACACCCTGACAGCGCGTTTGCATCATACTGAATGCGGATGCCATAATTTTTCTCGAGCGCCTGGAAAATCTCCACCACCGGAGCATTCTTAAAGTTGGCTTTCATCGGTGGCTGTTGTACGATGACCTGCGGATTATCCACCAGCATCTTCACCGTATTATTTTCATTCCGGTTATAAATGACCTGCTGGTTGGGTGTTACAATGATTTCGTCTTGTGTGTCATGCTTATTGCCGGAAGGTGTGGTAAAGACAGAAACTTTACCCGTTTTCACAGCCACTGTAATTTCCTTGTCCTGTTTGTAGGCTTTTACCAGGAAGCTCGTTCCCAGAACTTTTGTGGTCACCTCATTAGCATACACCAGGAAGGGCTGGTTTATGTTCCTTGTCACTTCAAAGAAGGCTTCTCCTGAAAGGTACACCTCCCGCGTATCTCGGAAAATTTCCGGAAAACTCACCTCGCTGCCAGGCTGAAGCATTATGACCGAACCGTCCTTCATGGCAATCCTTTTCGGGGCGGCATCCGGATTCATGAATTGCAGCATCCGTACGTGACCGTTGGATGCACGTACCGTATTCACTTCGGAATGAAAATAGTTGATGAGGAAAAAAGTACTAACCCCCAGAAATAAGAGGGCTGCAGCAATCCTGGTTAGTTTCCAATAGCCGGAAATCTTATGCTCCGTGTTATCGAGTTTAGACCACAGCCTTTTTTGTACAGCCGCTTGCGTCCGGATATCCAACTCTCGGTCGTCTTTTCCGATAGCGTCAAACCATTCTTCAACCAGCTGCTTCTCTTTTCCGGTACACTCGTTCCTTAAATACCGTTCTAAGATTTCGTCAATTTCCTGCGGTGACATTCTTTTGTATTCTTGGCCTTAATACCAAGACGCACAACTCAACCATTTCCGCAATGGTTTGGAAAGGTTTCTGAAGATAAATGGGATGAAATATTTTAAAGCCAGACTCTGACTAAGATCAGGAGGAAGAGAATGTGGTCTTTTAAATGTATACGAAGCTTCCGTAAGGATTTGGTGAGATGGTCTTCAATCGTTCTCCGGGGCATTTTGAGCATCTCTGAGATTTCAGGAATTGAAAGTCCCTGAAGACGATTAAGGCGGAATACCTGCTGGGATTTTGGCGGAAGCTGGAGAAGCGCATTTTCAATAGCGGTGCTCAACTCATCAAATTCAACCGCCTCATCCGTAGCCAATGAATAACCTGGAAAGAGCTGAAGATAATAATTGCGGTATTTCTCGTGAACAAGTTTTGAACGGATTTTGCTGATAACGCCTTTTCTAACGGACGAAAAAAGGTAATTCGACAAGTTGGAAACGAGCAAAATGTTATGATTTTTCCAAAGTGATGCAAAAATATCCTGAACAATCTCCTCTGCCTCTTCCCGTGATCTGATCCGGCCGTACGCAACTTTAAATAACCGGTACCAATAGCGAATAAAAATTTCCTCAAAAGCACCCCTGTCGCCATTAAGCAATCGTTTTAGTAGTTCTTCGTCGCTATGCTGGATGGGTGTCACAATAAGGAACTCTCATAACAAGTTTAAGTTAATTTAACATTAATTTCAACCGTCACAATTATTCCCGCATTACTAATTCATTCACAAGTACCAATTTTAAAGAGCAATCTGGCAGTGCTTGTAAGGTGGATTCATCCAGGCCTCTTTCGACACTCAGTTCGATGAGCGAAAGAGCTGCTTCGTATCGGAACTTCGCCAGGGTGATGTAGCGTCCGGCTGGCGGTCGATACAAAAGAAAGAAATCGAAACTGTTTTCCAGCACTTCAGCTTTTCATATCTTCGGAACGAGCCCATCTATACCATTTGCGCATGCAGTGGTCTGGATGGGCTTTTTGTGTTTATGAAGGGGTCTGCGTCGGTGTGGTCATCAATAAATAGAAAAAAAGATATGAAGAGGGTATTAGTTGTTATAAACAAGAGCTGGGAAGCAGATCCCCTGATTAGTGCACTGATCGCATCTAAGCTTAAGCCAGTTGGGTTTCCCTTCCCAACTAGCCTTTCTTTCCCTGTGCCAGACCCGGTAGACTCTCCGAAGCCGGCAAAGCAAAATAACCCCAGAGCAATCATTGGCCTCGGACCTAAAACATTCGAAGGCAAAAAGGAAGTAAGCGCCATGGAGGTCATCATTTGGTGTATTGAAGACCTTACTGATCCGTCGAAACACAGTTCAAGTTCAGAGGAAAAATCAATAAAATTAGTCCAGTTATTCGCGACTGAAAAAAATGTTGATTTAGTGATTGCTTTCGGAACAGCCGCCTTCAACGATAAGGGCACATCGTTTAATGGCTCTGTTGTGATCGGCTCCGAGTTCTTCACCTACAATGCCAGACCTGATAACAATCAAAGTCGTTATGAAGATAAAAGGCTTGGTGAGTACTTGCCGTCAAATTTAAGCGAGGCACTCCGTAAATCCTTGTTCGCAATTTTTAATGATAAATTTAAAGATGTCGTCGAATCCAAGCTTGCAGGTACTCCCAACTTCCCGGCTGCCAAACCTAAAATATTAGCGGCATCAAACTATGTTGCGATTAGCAATTTAAATATCACGGATTATAATGACTACGCATGGGCGGACGAAGAAGGTCTATCTCATTACCGTGCAACAAATCAAAAGAATCCAGTTGGATCGATAGAAACCACCCATGGCCTCATTCGTTTGTCAACAGAATTTCCAACGATTTTTATTTCAGCAGTTTCTGACCGGGTTGGATATTTTAATTCTGACGTAACCCCTACTCAGAATTATATAGCATCGTTGAACGGAGGAATTTTGCTTGCGCATCTTCTACCCGCTTTTGTGAATCTGTAATACTAAGTGATTGCATTTGTCTTCAAATCGTAACCAAATTCTAAATTATATGAATAAACCTGACCCTTATCCCTTTTACGCAATTGGGAGTGGATCCTTAAACCTTGGCGATACACCTGGCGTATTTCATGATAGCTATTACGCAGGCCTTATTGTTCAGTTCCCCGTCAACATTTCCTTCATCGCAGCCAAGCCAGAGCTCTAGCGCACTCTGTTCCTGGCCCGTCGGACAAATTCCATGGATAACCTTCCTACCCTAATTGAATCAATGGCATCCAACCACGGTATACGAAGCGTAACCAGAGCGACGTTTCCATCGGGTGCGACCGCATTAAAACACTATCACACGGACTATCGCGAGACCTTTAGGGTTCATCAGGGCGAACTAACCCTTATAAAGGGCGATAAAAAATACACCATAAAGGAGGGAGAGCTTTCACCAACCATCGAAATGCATGAAGTCCATACGTATAAAAACAGCTCAAAAGATGACGTAATAGCCGACATTATACTAGAACCTGGTCATCGAGGCTGTGAACTGGCTAATATCATCTTTTCTGGTATCGTGAAAGATGACAGACTTGGTGAGGTTTCCGCGCGCAAAGGGTACAACATGTTTTGGATTGCTTTCTACGAAATCACAAACACTATCCCAACAGGGATTCCTTGGATTTTGTACAGCTTATTGAAATTCTTCCACGGTCGAAAGAAAATTGATGCCTATAAGGTGACTCTGATAAGCAAATATATAAGCTGATGATTCCCATGCCAGCCGACGACGAGATATACAAGTAACGTTAGCCCAAGGGCGTAGCGCTCTTTAACTGAAACGAAAAGGTACTGCCCTTCCCGACAGAGCTTTCCACGTGAATTTCACCCCCTTGTGCCTCAATGAACTCCTTTGAGATCGCAAGTCCTAAACCTGTTCCGGAAGGTGTCCCTGGTATCTGGAAGAATTTTTCAAATATTCTCTTTATATACTTCTCCTCAATCCCTGGTCCGTGATCGGCAACTGAAAACTGAACCGTTCCGTCGGAAGCGGAACACGACACCATGATTTTTTCATTCTCCGGGCTGTACCGAATGGCATTTGTCAAAAAGTTGACCAGTACCCAGGTGGTTTTGTCCATGTCAGCTTGTATCTCCGGCAGTTGTTTGTCCAGCCGGATATCCATATCAATGTGTTTTCGCTCTGCCTGAAACCTCACCGCTTCAACGGCTAAATTCACAATTTCACCAGCCTTTGTCCGCTCAATATTCAACTTGATATTGCCCGTTTCAACCTGCGAGAGATCGAGTAGTTCGTTTGTGATCTTGGACAACCTCACTACTTCATCGTTCAACGTACTGGTAATATTGCGTTGTTCTTCGTTAAGTATTCCAACACGGCTGTCCAGCAACAATTTCACACACATCTGGAGCGATGCAATCGGAGTCTTCAACTCGTGGGAAATCGTAGCGATAAAATTCGTTTTCGCAAGGTCCAACTCTTTGTACGCCGTGACATTCTTCATCAGGATCACCTTCCCGATGTCTACTTTTTTCCTTTCCCCCGTGGGTATGAAGCTTACCAGTATGGCTTCTTTAGTGAAATAATTCTCCTTTCCGTTTACTACAGCCTTGACCAGAGAGGAGGTATCCTTGCCATTTTCGCTTTCCCGGACGAGGCTGCGAAACAGATCATTGTTTAAGGCCACGTCGGGTGCGTAGCGATCAATAATATCAAGGCGCTTCATGTTGAGGATCTCAGTGGCCTGGTCATTGGCGAAAATGATTCTGCTGGTTTCGTCAAGGCCGATAACCGGGTCAGACATTCGGTTGATAATCGTCTCAATCCGCTTCTTTTCAAATAGAATCTTTGCAAGGTTGCTGTGCTCATATTCATCAAGCTTTTCAGCCATCTGATTGAAAGCTTCAGCCAGTTCTTCAAATTCATCCTTGCGGTCAAATTGAAGCCGTTCTTCGTAGTTCTTGTTTGCAATCGCCTTAATACCTGAAGTCAGTTGTATAATGGGGTTGGCAATGTATCCTGGAAAATTGACAATGAACGTAAAGGCCACCAGTATGCAAATTGACCCGACAATAATGAGATACGTGGATGCCTTTTCAGAGGATTCAATCGTCTTCTCATTCTTATTGACGATTGCTTTCATGTTGACCTCCTGGATCGTAAGGCATATCCTTCTTATGACAACCAGGCTACTATCGCCTACATTAGTATTCTTAATTTTCTCGAATGCCGTCCGCAATTCCTGAGTTAGCACCCGTTCTCCACCTTCTGTTACGTTTTCCTCCTGGAGCTGGAGATTTGATTCAATGATGCTGATGGCTGCAGCCGGGTCAGACCTCATAAGATCACATTGCTCCACGATCCGCTTGGTATACTCAAGGGATTCATAGTTATCTTTCAAGATGTTTTTCGAATCATTTGACAAACTTTTCAAGTAGTAGAGTCCCAAAATTCCAATGGTCAGGATAACCGTGAAAAGAAACAGGACACCGATCCTGACTTTTGCCTTGATGCTCATGATAATATGACTAAATCAATGTCCGAATCTGACAGCTTGTTGAGAAGACGGTTGAACACGTTTGTGTTCAATATCACCTGCCATAGCCTTAAGTGAGGCTTCCCGATGCATACCGTTGTGATTTCCTTTTCCGATGCGACTTTCGAAATAATCGAAGGTATATTATTGTTCTTAACCTGGATCACGTCTGCCCCCAGTTCCGTTGCCAGTTTGAAGTTATTAATTAAATGTCTTTGAACCGACAGCTTGATCCGGTTTGAGTTTTCCCTATTTGTCTGTACATACAACACGTACCATTTCGAGTTGTAGTAGCCGGCCAGCCTTGCAGTCTTGCGAATGATCATCCTGGCTGTTTCATGATTGCTGCTAATGCAGGCCAGCAAACGTTCATGCCGCAGCTTTGTACTGGTAGTAACTTCCGTGTCGACTTTTCTTTCAACCTGGGAGGCCACTTCCTTTAGTGCCAACTCGCGGAGCTGCAATATCTTATCCGCTTGAAAGAAATTCAGCAGGGCTGTCTGAATTTTCGAGGGATGATAAATTTTTCCCTCCTGCAACCTGGTTATAAGCTCGTCTGCCGTTAGATCGATATTCACCACTTCATCGGCAAACTGTAGCACCCGGTCGGGAATGCGCTCCCGTACTTCGATACCGGTAATATGTTGTACTTCCGCATTCAAGCTTTCGATGTGCTGAATATTCACGGCACTGATCACGCTGATCCCGGCTTCAAGGATCTCCAGCACGTCCTGCCATCTCTTTTCGTTCTTGCTTCCTTCTATGTTGGTGTGTGCGAGTTCATCGACAATGACAACATCAGGACGACTATTGATTATGGATTGAATATCCATCTCATCAAGTTCTTTGCCTTTATAAAAAACCTTTCTCCTGGGAATGATCGGCAATCCTTCCACCAGTCCCTGTGTCTCCAGACGGCTGTGCGTTTCCACATATCCTACACGAACGTCTACTCTATTCTTAAGAAGACTATGCGCCTCCTGGAGCATTCGGTACGTCTTGCCGACACCGGCACTCATCCCGATATAAATCTTAAACTTTCCCCGTTTGGACTTTCGGATTAAGTCTAGGAAGTGCTGAACCGATTTCTCTTTTTCGTCCATGTAAACGCGAGGCTTGAACTTTATTGAAGAATTAATATGACAATTACCTAAAAACTCAATGCCAGGGCCGTAGTTACAAAGGTATCGGTTTTCGAAGCGCCATCATCTTTTTGAAAAACGTTGTCTTTGCTGGCAAAATTTCTTACCTCAACCCTCCAGATTGCATTAGGCAATACGAGGTAATCAAAGTTTGCTGAAACCCCCGTTGTCTTGAACCCGTTGGGGGTGCCCGTTGCAATGATCACACCGTTTTCATCCTCGTAGTATTCAGCGCGCATGCCAATGGACAATTTATCATTGATGGTGAATTTTGCGATCACAACTGGCGATATCCAGACATTTGTACCCGTGGTCTCCGGACTTTTCTCTTCCGCTCCATAATCAAAGCCCACGGTCAAACCTACCTTGCCAGAGACCTGAAATATTCCGTAGAAATTATGGAAATAGCGCATCTGTCTCGAACTGTCAGGTTTGTCCGTTCCAATAAACGAACTGCTGTTGAGTGTGATCCTATCATTGGGCTTGAAGGTAATCTGGGTTCCGAAAGAAGGTAACGAGTTCCCATCCACGCGCTGAATGCGCTGCCATCCATTCAGGATCAATCCCGACAAGAACCACTTTCCATTCTCACTTGTGTACGAGATCTTTGCGCCTGCTTCATAGTAGGGCGTATTATCGGCAAGGATACTCCGGGTTAAATTCCAACAGTCCTTCCCGATAGCACTCTCAAAACCAATATGCGACGCGAATATACCCGCGTCAACCCAAAGGTTCTTAGACGATGACAGTTTAATACCGACGTTAGCTTCGTAGATGTTCTTCAATACTCCGGGTTCCGCAGCAAGGTTGGCATTGGCATAAGTCCCTGCCATGAGCGCAAGATTTGCACGAACATTATCGGTTTGATAGCTGCCGCGGATAAATCCAAGATTCAAATTTACTTCGTTGTGGCGATTGTAAGCATAAACAAATCCGGGCCTGGTGTTATGTTCAGGCTGATTGAAATCATAGCTGTAGTAAGTCTCTATGTATCCATTAATGGTAAAGGGGGAACTTTTAGTTTCTTCCTGTCCAAACGCATACGTATGGAAAATGGTGGCTATAAGAAATATAAAGGCGTGTTTCATTTATCTTGCTGTTAAAGTTTCAACTACTTGCTCATTTCATCCAACGCTATGTTCAGACGCAAAACATGAACCCGGGATGTTCCCATCCCAAGAATTGGCTTCTCAATGTGTTCCTTTACCAGTTCCTCAATTCTGGAAGTTTCGATACTTCTCACTTTAGCAATCCTGGCGATTTGAACCATTGCGGCTCGCGGTGAGATGTGGGGATCAAGCCCGCCACCTGAGGCCGTGACCAGATCAACCGGAATCTTAGATTTGTCTATATCGGGGTTATGAACAAGAAACGTGTCGATCCGCGCTTGAACGGTCGCCAGGTAGTCCGGATTCGAGGGACCCTTGTTTGAACCGCCAGTTCCCGCAGCATTGTAGTTGACTGCCGAAGGGCGGCCGTTAAAATACCGATCATCGTCAAACTTTTGGCCGATCAGTTCAAATCCTACGACCTTACCATTTACCGTCACCTGTTCTCCCCTCCCGCCATTGGGAGCCACGACTTTAGCAATTCCGGTAATGACCAGTGGATACAACACACCAAACAAAATGATGGTGATGAGGGTAATTTTTAAACCTATAACAAAATGATTTTTCATGGCTGCACTAAATTAGAGGAGCGATAAGAAGGTCTATCAGTTTTATTCCAATGAATGGAACGATGATGCCACCCAATCCATAGATGAATAAATTCCGGGTGAGCAGGGCGCTTGCCCCAATGGGTTTATAGGCGACACCACGTAAAGCAAGCGGTATCAGCATCGGAATAATAATAGCGTTGAAGATCACAGCAGAAAGAATAGCACTTTCAGGGCTTGCGAGCTTCATGATGTTAAGTGATTGTAGCGCTGGAATGGAAGCCATGAACAACGCAGGGACGATCGCAAAGTATTTCGCCACATCATTGGCAATAGAGAAGGTGGTAAGTGTACCGCGCGTAATCAAGAGCTGTTTACCGATTTCAACGACCTCGATTAGCTTAGTTGGATCATTGTCGAGGTCTACCATATTACCCGCTTCTTTCGCTGCCTGCGTTCCGCTATTCATAGCTACGCCAACATCTGCCTGGGCCAGCGCGGGCGCATCGTTTGTTCCATCGCCCATCATAGCAACAAGTTTTCCCTGAGCTTGCTCTTTTCGGATGTATTCCAGTTTGTCTTCAGGCTTAGCTTCTGCTATGAAATCATCAACACCGGCTTTACCGGCAATGTATTTTGCCGTGAGTGGATTGTCACCTGTTACCATAACCGTTTTGACACCCATCTTTCTGAGTCGTTCAAAGCGTTCCCTAATGCCAGGCTTGACAATATCCTGTAGTTCAATCGCACCCATAACAATGCTGTTCTGCGATACGATAAGCGGAGTTCCTCCATTAGACGAGATCCTCTCAACAACCGTCTTTATTTCATCCGGAACTTTGTTCCCCTTGTTCTCGACCAGGCTTTTGATGGCATCAAAGGCACCTTTCCTTATGCTTCTTCCGTCAAGATCGATTCCTGATGACCTTGTCCCGGCAGAAAACTTGATAATTGAAGCCTGTGGCAGTCCAAAGGAAATCTCAGATTGGCTTCCCATCAGCGCGGGATGTTTAAATCCCTTTGTTGCAGCTAACTCTACAATGGATTTTCCTTCCGGAGTTTCATCGGCCAGGGAGGCAATTGTGGCCGTTTCGATAAGATCGTCTACGAGTATCCCATTAGCCGGATAAAAGTTGGTTGCTTTTCGATTGCCGATAGTTATGGTGCCGGTCTTATCCAGCAATATGGTATCCAGATCACCGGCAGTCTCCACGGCTTTCCCGGATTTAGAGATTACGTTAGCCTGAAGCGCCCTGTCCATACCGGCAATCCCAATCGCAGACAGTAAGCCACCAATTGTCGTTGGTATAAGACAAACGAACAATGCGATCAGTGCCCCGATGGATATCGGCGTATTCGCATAGTCACCGAAGGGTTTTAGTGTCACCGTTACTAAAAGAAACACAATGGTAAATCCCGAAAGTAAAAGTGTGAGGGCAATCTCATTGGGTGTCTTCTGGCGGCTTGCACCCTCTACCAGGGAGATCATTTTATCCAGGAAGCTTTCACCCGGTTGTGTGGTCACCAACACTTTGATCTTGTCTGAGAGAACTTTCGTTCCACCGGTTACTGAACTCTTGTCCCCACCAGCTTCACGGATAACCGGAGCAGACTCACCGGTGATCGCACTCTCATCTACCGTGGCAATGCCTTCAATAATTTCTCCGTCGGAAGGAATGATGTCGCCGGTTTCACAGACAAACACGTCACCCTTCTTTAGCAGGCTTGATGCTTTTGTGGCAACCATCCCATTATCGGATACAACTTTTGCTGGCGTTTCCTCTCGTGTCTTGCGCAACGAGTCGGCTTGTGCTTTGCCTCTTGCTTCAGCAATGGCTTCGGCAAAATTGGCAAAGAGAAGAGTTATCAAGAGGACAAGAAAAATCACCAGGTTATAAATCGGTGATCCCTGGTCTGTGTGGGTAAATGAATAAATGGAAACGGCAAGCATGATCAGCGTGCCCACCTCCACACAGAACATGACGGGGTTTTTCATCATGAGTCTGGGGTTGAGTTTTACAAAAGACCCTTTGATTGATTCAACCACCAGGGAAGGCTCAAATAGTCGTATATCTTTTTTGATTCGTTTGCTCATAATTGATAGGTCGTTAATTACATGGAGAAATATTCTGCCAAAGGTCCAAGCGCCAGCGCGGGAAAGAATGACAGGGCAGCAATAATGATGATCACCGAAAGCAGGACAGCGACAAATGCCGGGCTTTCAACTTTCAGCGTTCCGGCACTTTCAGGTATATATTTCTTTGAGGCCAGTGATCCGGCAATCGCCAGTGGCCCGATGATGGGAATAAATCTTCCGAACAGCATACACAAACCACACAGAATATTCCAGAATGGAGTTGCATCACCAAGCCCTTCAAACCCAGAGCCATTATTGGCCGCGGACGAAGTGAACTCGTATAACATTTCACTGAAGCCATGATAGGCGGGATTAGCTAACCATCCAATGTCGGGATTGCTGGATTGAATATGAGAGGCTATTGCCGTACCCACCAGGATCAGAAACGGATGAAGGATTGCCACCAGGGCAGCGATCTTCACTTCTTTGGCTTCGATCTTCTTACCGAACAATTCCGGTGTTCTTCCCACCATCAAACCCGAAATAAATACGGCGATGATCACGAACACAAAGAAATTGATGAAGCCAACACCCACCCCTCCGTAGATAGCATTGATCATCATGTCGAGAATGTAGACACCGCCGGAAATAGCAGTTTGGCTATCGTGCATCGAATTTACGGAACCATTGGAAGTGGATGTTGTTGACACGCCCCAGAAGGCACTGGCCGCGGGCCCTATTCTCATTTCCTTTCCTTCCATCGATCCCAGCGAGTTGTCAATACCCATGTCGGTGATCTTCGGATTGCCTTGAGATTCAAAGTATACCGTGACAAAAACAAACGAAAGAAAAATCAACGTCATCGCGGCAAAGAATGCGTAGCCAACTTTGGGTTTGCCGATGTAGAATCCAAACGCAAAGATCAGAGCAATCGGAATAATGATGATGGCAAAATTCTCCACCAGGTTTGTAATGTAGTCCGGATTTTCAAAAGGATGTGTTGAGTTCGGGCCAAAATAGCCACCACCATTTGTACCGACCTGTTTGATTGTCACCATGGGCGCCACAGGTCCACGCGCAACATTTACCGTATCGCCTTCAAGCGTCACAACTTGTGCCGCGCCTTCAAATGTAGATGGCATGCCCTTCAACACGAGGAATATGGAGATGACGAGAGATATCGGCAGAAGGATCCTCGTACAGCTCTTCAGAAACAAGTGATAGAAATTACCCAGATCGGATGCCTGTCTTTGCACGATCCCTCTGAACAATGAAGCCATCGCAGCAATACCCGTCGCAGCACTTACGAACTGAAGAAAGCAAAACACGAGTAACTGTGTCAGGTATGTTGCACCCGTTTCGCCGCTGTAATGCTGAAGGTTTGTATTGGTCATGAAACTCACGGCAGTATTGAACGCCGTTGTTGGCTCCATGTTGGTGATTCCATCGGGATTCCAGAAGGGGTGCCATGATTGCGTCAGCAGCATCACCATTGCCCACGCAAAGAATATAATGTTCAACGCAAGGGAGGCCTTCAGATTCTCCTTCCAATCCATTGATCTTTTCGGATCTATTTTGCACAACCTGAAGATCAGGCTCTCCAACGGTGCAAGAAAGTCCAGCCACGTTCTCTCATTTTTGAATACTTTAACACAATAACGTCCCAGCGGAATGGCCAATACAATGGTCAGTAGAAAGAGAAGCGTTATTCCTATAATTTGAGGATTCATTTGATTGGGATTTGCAAAGTGAGCAAAACTTAAAATTTCTCTGGTTTAATAAGCGCATACAGCAAGTAGAAGAATAGCAGTATGCTTATGGTCAATAATGTGATCATCATAACTTTAGATTTTATCAAATACCTTTATCAACTGGAACAGCAGCCAGAAGCAAAAGAGCCCGAGCAGAAGCATGAGTGCGGTGAGCATTTAATTAAGATTTAGTTGAAAGTTATATTTTGCCAAGGGTTGCCTGCGCGTCACTATAATCCCGAAGCATAGCGTAATCGTGCATACTCAAGTCGCAGTTCGCGCGGCATAAAAGGTTCGATCCATTTCCTGGATACGCGGTTCTGGTCAAGTGATCGAGACAGCGTGAACAGGTAGACATTCACAATTCCGTTCTTCACGGTTTGATTCCCTTCCTTGAAAAGCTTTAAGGCAACGTCCAAAAACCGTTCGAGTTTTTTAAACTTTCCTTCTTCACATAGGGTTAGGGAGATGTCTGCAAAAACCTGAATTGATTTGTAGAACTGGCGTGTGTAGTGAGGGTCATCTTTCTCCTCGGGTACTTCTCCATTCAACATCACCAGCGCAATCCTCTCGTTAATCATAGTATGTTCATTTAAGCAGTTGGCCAATGACCAATTCTATGCTAAAATGGACAAGCTCTGTGAATCAGTGAGTTAGCTTGCAGAGGAATACATTGACCCTTCGGAATCCGTAGGGTGATTTCAGAATCCGAAGACGCGACAGTTAAAAAACACCTTTTTGAATGGATCTCGCCCCGATACATCGGTAGCGAATTGCCGTTTGAGCGTATCGATTCGTCAACCGCCGTAACTAAATGCTTCAAAATCTTTATGATTTCGTAATAAATCAAAATCAACTGTGCGTGAACAAAGGGTGAACGATAGGACTGACATTAGTCAACATCGCGCGTGAGTATTCAGCTTAAATGTTGTAGTCCTTGATCTTTTGATAGAGTGTCGTCAGACCAATTCCCAACAGCTTTGCCGCCTGAGTCTTGTTCCCATCAACGTGTGTGAGCACTTTCCTGATATGGTGCTTCTCAACCTGGGCAAGTTCGAATTGATTGTCGTCATCACCCGTGCGAAAATCCGAGGGGAGAAGTGAAGAATCCAACTCGCCTTCGGCAAGAATGACGCTTCGCTCAATTACATTTTTAAGTTCACGAATATTTCCTTTCCAGGGATGCTTTTTTAAGGCCGCCAGGAAACCTTTGCTTACCCCCGGAACTGGTTTATTTGTTTTTAGAGAAAACTGTTTGATGAAGTGATCCATGAAAATTGGAATGTCATCCTTTCTATCGCGCAAGGCAGGAAGAGAGATCGTAAAAACAGAAAGGCGGTAGTAGAGATCACTTCTGAAATGTCCCGATTCCGATTCATGCTCCAGGTTCTTATTAGTTGCCGCAAGAAACCTGACATTCACATGTCTCGCCCTGCTATCCCCAACGCGATAAAACTCTCCTGTTTCAATTACTCGCAAAAGTTTCGCCTGCAGTTCAATAGGCATTTCTCCGATCTCATCGAGAAAAAGGGTTCCCTCGTGGGCTTCCTCCAAATAACCTCTCTGAGCCTTATTGGCCCCCGTGTAGGCGCCTTCAGCATGACCAAACAATTCATTCTCTAACAAATCCCTGGGAAAGGCACTACAGTTCAGTGCGACAAATGATTTAGTCTTCCGTTGACTTTCATAGTGTATCGCCTGGGCGAAGAGTTCCTTTCCGGTTCCAGTTTCGCCGAGCACTAGTACATTGGTATCCGTGCCCGCTACCTTTTTCGCAAGCTCGATACATTGCTTAAGGATTTTGTTCTCACCCAGGATTTTCTTGAAACCAAACTTTTCTCCAAGCCTGGTTTCCAAACGCAGTACTTTTTGCTGAAGCAAAGCCTTCTCTGTTGCCTTGCTCAGTAGTGGAATAATCCGCTCCTGGTGTTCGCCTTTTGTGAGGTAATCAAAGGCGCCATTCTTAATGGCTTTCACGCCATCCTGAATAGTTCCGAAGGCAGTGAGAACAATAACCTCAATTTCGGGAAACTCCTTTTTTATCCGTGCAGTGAGATCAACTCCATTGCCGTCGGGCAGTTTGACGTCGGATATAACGACCTGAATCGACTCCTTCGACAAGGCTTTTAAACCGTCTTTGACGTTTGCCGCCTGGATGACCGTATAGCCCTCAAGTTCGACCACCCTGGAAAGAAGTTTTCGGAGATTCTCTTCGTCATCAATAATTAAGACTTGAGTCACGGGGCAAATCTAAGCAGGATGGTATAAAGATTTTATAAATATTTTTACCATCGGGATCCTCTGTCCAAGGCAGTTTTCTACGTCAACGGGAATGACGTCGGATTTATTACCGGCTGTATCAGCCCTGCCTCCTCACCATCTCCCGGATCCAAATCGGTGCAAAAGGCGAAGTAACCTTTGGAAACGGTATAGTCGCCATAGATGCCTAACGACTCGCCAATATTACTCGCCCGCTTGCGATGGCAATGTCGGCTGAATGCCTAAGATCTTGATTGTCCGGAAACCGCGGTCCTCATCGCCCTGTCCGGATTCGATCATAGCCTTCCAAAAATCTGAACACTACGTCGACCTTGAAGGCCATAATCAGCGTTCCGCAGCTGATTCCGTTCATGGCATGATCATCGCAAGAATGCGGCGTATCCTACAAGCTGAATCATCATGCTCAATAACTACCTCAAGACTGCAATTCGTTTCCTCTTCAAGAACAAAGGCTACGCCCTACTCAACATTTCCGGTCTGATCATCGGCATTTCCTTCAGCTGCATGCTGTACACATACGTAAAGTACGAATTGTCCTTCGATAGCTTTCATCATAAATCCGACAGAACATTTCGCGTCATGACAATTGATGCCAGCGACGTCACCGCGCCGGCCAGGTATAACGTGGCACCGATTCCGGTCGGGCCGGAGCTGGTAAAGAACTTTCCCGAAGCTGAAACGGCCGCCAGGCTCTACAGATTCATAGGCCAGGTGGTGTTCAACATCAATGGCGAGAATTTCATGGAGCGCGATTGGTACATGACCGACTCCGCCTTCTTTGACGTATTTGACTACGAGTTTCTACATGGCGACAGAGCGAGTGCCCTCCGTCAACCTTCTTCGATAGTGCTTTCCGAGGCGGCTGCCCGGCAGTATTTCGGCGCTACCGACGTGGTGGGTAGAATATTGGACAGGACCAATCTTGGACCGCTGAAGGTAACCGGTGTATTCAAAAATCCACCGGTCAATACACATTTGTATTTCAACGTTCTCGTTTCAACGGCTTATACTGAGCCGTTCTGGAAAAATCAGCTCGACAACTGGGCATTCGACATGGAGTCTTCAATAGTGTCCTATACCTATGTTGTGCTCAAAAGCAAAGAATCACTGGCCGCAGTAACGGATAAGCTACCCGCATTCGAACGTCTGCATTTCGGCACATCGCAGCCAAATGTGAAGATCGAATTGCAGCCCCTACGCGATATCTACCTGCACTCCGCTGATGTCAGCGAACAACATAAGATTACCCGATCGGGCAGCCTCTCCTATATCTATATCTTTTCATCAATGGCGGTATTCCTGGTTCTCATTGTCTCGGTGAATTACGTGAATCTCGCAACAACCCGCGCCATGTCGAGGTCAAGGGAAATTGGCGTGCGTAAAGTGGCCGGAGCAAAGCGGCGCCAGCTGATCGCACAATATTTAACGGAATCATTTGCCATTACCGCAGTCGCCATGTTGATATCCCTCGGTGTGATGGACGTGGCTTTCCCGTACTTCAATCAAATTACCGGGCGCGATTTTGACCTACGTCTAGCGACCATCACCGAATACCTGCCCGGCTTAATAACTATTTCCGCGGTCATTGGCCTGGGCGCAGGTTCCTACCCGGCGTTGTATCTCGCTGGCTTGAAACCTGTGCTCTCCTTGCGCGGGAAGGCGGTCGCAACAGGATCACAGGGTTCACTACGGCAAGTGCTTGTCATAACGCAGTTTGCCTTGAGCATTCTGATGATCATATCCACCATTGTTGTCGGGCGTCAAATGAATTATATTCAAACGAAGGACCTTGGCTTCCTTAGGGACAACCTGATGGTGATTGACATTAACAGTGGAAATGTCAGAGAGAAGTTCGAGACGGTCAAAAATGAATACCTGAAAATTCAGGGCGTTAGTCACGTCGCCACCTCCTCGCGGGTACCCGGAGAGTGGAAGAACATCACCCAACTTTATGCACGGTCTGAGAATGCCGTAGATTCACTGAATCTCTATTTCATGGGTTTCGATGAAGACATGCTCGACACCTATCGTTTCCGGCTGAGCGAGGGTCGCTTCTTCAATAAAAATACACGCAGCGATTCAACCTCAGTCTTGTTGAACAGGACCGCCGTAAAAGCGTTGTCGCTGACAGAACCAATTGGTAAACAAATTTCTCTTCGCTCGCCGGATGGTATGGTGCGGGCGACGGTCATCGGTGTGCTGGAAGATTTCAACTTCCAATCTTTGCATGCGCGTATTGAACCCATTGCCATAGCTGCATGGAACAATCCCATCCAGAGTATCGACTATTTTACCCTTAAGTTTTCAGGCGATGCCACGAAAATCGTGGAGAAAGCCACCTCCGTGCACGAACGGTTCGACGAACGCTCGCCGATCGAGTTTCACTTCCTCGATCAGCAGCTCCAGACTTTTTATGACGCTGAAAAGCGCGCCAGCATGATATTTCAGATGGGCGCCTTCCTGAGCATCTTTGTCGCGTGCCTCGGCCTGTCCGGCCTTGCTGCGTATAACATACAACGACGAATGAAAGAACTGGGCATACGGAAAATTCTCGGTGCCAATTCGTCGCAGCTTTTTGTGTTGCTCTCGACATCGTTCATGAGACAGATCCTCATTGCTTTTGTGATTGCCGCACCCCTTGCCTGGTTTTCAATGCGCGAATGGCTGGAGGCCTTTCAGTATCGTGTATCGTTAGGAATTGGAGTCTTTCTGATCTCCGGCATAGTCGCCTTCCTGGTCGCACTTGTGACGATAAGTATTAGAACAGTGATCGCGACAAGAACGAATCCAGTCAATACACTGCGGAATAACGACTAGCGTCCCTCTATTGACTATTGACATGAACAGCCAAAGCAATCCCGCCGATCGTCATCGGCCATTTCCCAAACGCACAAGCACTAATAACGCTCAGTTAGTCGTGGATACTTGTCTTCAAAATCATGCGGAGACACATATTCACCTGTCATTTTATAACTTCCGAAATCATAGCTGACCTCCGTACAAACGCACCTTGGACACCCCTCTTCATCAATCTTGTTGGTCCTTTTTTGATAGGCAATATCTGCTACGTGCATCATCTCTTCGCCAGCCCACATCGATGGATCCACTATCGTCGCAAACAATTCAGGACTATTTATTGCCCGATCGAACTCGTCCTTTCCCAGCGAGATGAGATAGCATCGAAAGTAGATAAAATCATCAGTTGAAATATATTTCCCACTTATGATTTGATAGAGAGACTTGATATTGTAATTCCAAAGCTTCACAACGTTCTCCACGAACGTACATTCAAAACCTACGATACGCTCTTCGGGCATCGAAGCTAACGTATCTGTCAGAAATTGAATCTGCTTATCATAAGCGTCAGGAAATTTAGATTTGGAACGATTTATCAGGATCCAGAAACTCGAATCATCCATTTTCAACGAATCCGGAAAAAACCGCGGTGATTCGCTTCCCTTTGAATTCTGCATTTCAGCATACATTGATTCCTGAGTCTCGATGAGTTTATAGGAGGCGACTTTGTAACCGGCAATTAGTACGACGACAACGAGCAAAAGGATGTACAGGAGGACTTTCATTTTACGCTAACTGCTAATACAAGGCAATATCCAGAAGTAATTGCGAAAAAAGAAGTACCGGTGCGATCTTAGAAACACCTCCATATCCAATGTATGAACGTCAGCGACAGCAAGAAATGAATCTTTGAACATTGTCTCACTACGCGTATATTGTTTGATCCCTGCACATGAACGTTCAGTTGAAACTTAAAAAAAGTCATTTATTGCCTGATTTTCCATCGGGCTCATCTATCAATTTCAGAGATGGCAAGTTGTTTCTAATCGGTGATGATGCCAATAATGTCCTGGTACTTGACTCAGCCTATAATCGCGTGGATTCCAAAAGACTCTTTGACTTTCCGGAGAAAAGAATTCCCAAGCCTGTTAAGGCCGACCTCGAAACATCAGCCGTAATAACTCTTGGTGGAAAAGACTTTCTGATGATTCTTGGCTCTGCTTCCACCGGCACGAGGGAAAAAGCATTTATCATACCCTTCTTGGAATCAGATCTGGACGTGCCTCACTTTCGCGTGGTGCATACTGACATTTTCGCCTCGCGTCTGTTGGGAGGCGGCATTA
>DATHKA010000110.1:0-5273 GCA_035489615.1 Chryseolinea sp. | reverse complement strand
CGAACGTTCCTTCATCAATGACGCGACCATTCCGCAGGACATACACGTAGTCGAAGTACTTCAACAGATACAGGCGATGAAGACTGGATACCACCACCTTGCCGGCGCATTCTTCGAAGAGCTTTTCGTAAATCTCTATCTCTGTTTTAGGGTCAACGCTGCTGGTGGGCTCGTCAAGTAAAATAATGTCGCTCGACTTGGCGGCGAGAATACCGCGCGCCAAAGCGAGTCGTTGTTTCTGACCTCCGGACAGGTTTACGCCCTTCTCCTGAATATTCGATTGCAGTCCCTTGGGTAAGTGAGTTACTACATCGTCGAAGCGTGCCGTTTCACAAACTTCCATGATTTGTGACTCCTCGAACGGTAGCCCGAGCGTTATGTTGTGTTCAATGGTATTCTCAAATATCTCCGGCTCCTGCGGAAATAGCGTGATCGAGCTGGCCAGACTGCCCATCGAGTAGTGGGGATCACCATCTACGACCATGCGCAGACCTGGCTGCGGCTCATACAATCCCCGCATGAGTGCCATCAGGGTGCTCTTGCCACTTCCACTGGATCCGATTAGCGCTATGCGCTTACCTTTCTTCAGGTCGATCGCGATATCGTGAAGGCTATGCGCAACTTCCTCCGTGGTGTACGCTTCCTTGTGGGAGAAGTTCAACCCGGAAATCGAAATTTCTTTCCAATCGACAGGCAGCGGACGGACTTCATCGGGAAGGTGCTTTTCGCGATAAGCGTCCGAAATCGATCGCGCCGTTTGCACGTCAGTGTTGAACTGAACGATTTGCGTGTATTGCCAGGCCACGTCATGAAAAACACTCGTGAACTGATTGACGAATCCCAGCAACGCGACCAGGTTTCCCACCATAAACACCTGGCCGGGTACCCAATGTTGATATACATAGCCAACCATCGTGATCACATAGATGCTTGCTACCATCATGTCGGCAACAAACCATTTCCATTCATTTATCTTCACGTTGCGTAGGAACGGCGGGAATACATCCATTACCTTCTTTAGCAAACTGTTCTCCATGCGCTTCTCCAGACGGAGCGTGATCACGGTAATAATGTTGGATAAACTATCGAACAAGGTACTGGACACGACATGCTCCCGTTCATTGGTTTCTTCCAATGCTTTAATAAACGGCTTATCGAAACGAAAAATGATGAGTACCGTGAGCACACCCATAGCCACACCGATGGCACCAAACAGCGGAGAGAAGACGACCATGGCAATGAACGAGAAGGAGAACTTGGAGATGGCGTACATATACATGAAGCCATTTTGAAAGAACTCCTTCAGGGCTTCATACGCCTTTCTGATGCGATTGATCGTGGCCCCGCTGTGGTGATCCTGATGCCATCGCACCGGAAGATGCAAAGTCTGGTGATACAATTCCTGAAGGAAGTTTCGGCTAAGATTGAATGCCAGTTTGCGTTCCAGTACGCGTGCCGGACCGTGAAATCCCCACTCAATCAATTTCATAAGGAGGAATGCACAGCCGTATAGCCAGGCGAAGTGCACGTGGTCAAGCCCATCCTTTTGAATTTTATTGATGAACCACCCATACAGTAGCGGAAATGTGGCAAACGTCCCGCTGGCAAGGACGAAAAGTGAATACGTAATCACGTATTGCTTCTTCTCGTGCCGGGCGTAATGCCAGGCTGTGCGCATGAGTGAGATGTAGGGATTCGCCATCGCCAATGGTTCAGGACAAATGTAACGACGTTATCCGGGGTAAGGTTCGTGCCTCCAGCCATAATTTGAGAACCGACCCCGTGCGTCGAAAATATCTGTCACGATAAGAGCACCTTTCGTTCGTTTTCAATATTTTTCAGAAAGATGACTACCGAGCTGCAAATTCGCGAGGCCGTTTCTGCAGATGCTGAGCACATTTGGAGCATTATCCAGGAGGTGATTTCTTCCGGCGACACCTATGCGTTTGCACCGGACACGCCTAAGGCCGACATGCTTAATTATTGGTTCGCTTCCGGCGCCTATCCCTTTGTTGCCCTGGTGAACGGTAAAGTTGCCGGAACTTATGTGATCCGAAGCAACCAGCCAGGGCTGGGCTCGCATATTGCCAACGGCGCTTTCATGACCGCGTCACAATTCAGAAAGAACGGCGTGGGCAGAGCCATGGGATTGCACGCGCTGAAGGCCGCCCGGCAGCGAGGCTATCTGGCTATGCAATTCAACTTTGTAGTAAAGAGCAATACCCGGGCCGTTGCACTGTGGGAGAGCCTCGGCTTTCGGATCATGGCCGAGATACCAGATGCCTATCGGCATGCATCCGATGGTTTCACCAACATCTATATCATGCACAGAGGCCTGGAAGATCAATAGTGAGCCACAACAAGTTTTACATTTTACATTGGTAGTTTTGCATTTTTCGGTTAAAATGTTCGTTGGGAGAACCAACAATGTAAAATCATTTCCTGACAATAAGCGATTTCCCTTTACCGCTAATTTTATGAGATTTCAAAATATCCGCTTTATCATTGCACTCCTCATCGGCATATTGGCGGTGGGATGTAACGCTCCTAAAAAAGATTCGAGCATGGCTTCAGAAGTAGATGTCCGGCAGCCACAAGCCGAGAAGATTCCCCACAATATAACGGCCAATGGAAACACCCGCGTGGACAATTATTACTGGATGAAGTTATCGGAGGAGCAGAAAACGGCGCTTACAGACGAGCAATCACGTAAGGTTGTTGACTATCTCACCCAGGAAAACACCTACCTGGAAACGAAGATGAAGCACACGGAGGCACTGCAGGAGAAGTTGTATCAGGAAATCATTGGCAGGATCAAGCAAACCGATGAGTCGGTTCCTTATCGCGATAATGGTTATTGGTATTATACGCGCTATCAGGAAGGCCAGGAGTATCCCGTTTATTGCAGAAAGAAGGGTTCGATGGAAGCGGGGGAAGAAGTAATCCTGAATGTTAACGAACTTGCAAAGGGACACGAATTTTACGACGAAGGCGATCTCGCCGTAAGCGAAAACAACAAACTGCTTGCTTACTCCGAGGATACCGTAAGTCGCCGACGGTACACCATCTATGTAAAGGACCTCGCCACTGGTAAATTGATAGGCGAACCTATACCCAATACAGAAGGAGATGTTACCTGGGCCAACGACAACAAAACATTTTTCTACGTCCGTAAAGATTCCATGACACTTCGCTCGCGTTGGATCATGCGCCACACACTTGGGACTGATCCGGCGACCGATAAAATAGTTTCAGAAGAAAAAGACGATACGTTCTACACGGGCATTTATAAAACGAAGTCGAAGAAGTTCCTGGTGGTCTGGGCAGGCAGCACGCTCACCAATCACTATCAAATACTTGAGGCAGACAAACCCATGGGCTTCTTCCGCGAGTTCAGTCCACGCGAGCGGGGTATCGAATACTCTATCGATCATCGGGGCACCAGCTTCTATGTAATTACCAACCACGAGGCCGTGAATTTCCGACTTATGGAAACACCAGACAATCAGACCTCGCGCGAGCATTGGAAGGAGAAGATAGCACATCGCAAAGACACCCTGTTGCAAAGCATCGAGGTGTTCAAAGACTATATCGTGCTCAGTGAACGAGCCAATGCGAATACGATGATGCAGGTGATTGATCTTAAGACGGACGATCGGCACTACCTTGATTTTGGTGAGCAAGCTTATACGGTTTACGGCTCCGTGAACATGGATATGGATACGAAGGTTGTCCGCTATGGATACACCTCGCTCACGACCCCAAACTCCACCTACGATTATGATATGCAGACGCGTAAACGCACGCTGCTCAAGCAACAGGAGATCGTAGGTGGCTACAATCCCGCAGAATATCAAACCGAACGTCTTTGGGCAACGGGACGCGATGGTACTAAGATCCCGATGTCGATTGTTTACAAAAAAGGATTGCAAAAGAATGGCGGGAATCTGACCATGTTGTATGGATACGGTTCGTACGGAGCAAGCATGAGCCCCACATTTTCATCGGTTCGACTGAGTTTGCTCAACCGTGGATTCATTTATGCCATCGCGCACATCCGCGGTGGACAAGAGATGGGACGCCAATGGTACGAAGATGGCAAGATGTTTAAGAAGAAGAATACGTTCACAGACTTCGTTGATTGTGCGGAATTTCTGGTAGAGTCGAATTACACGAAGCCGGAGAAAATGTTTGCCAGTGGTGGCAGTGCAGGGGGATTGCTCATGGGTGCTGTAGTCAACATGAGACCCGATCTTTTCAAGGGAGTTGTGGCGGAGGTGCCCTTTGTAGATGTCGTGACCACTATGCTGGATGATGACATTCCACTTACGACGGGTGAGTTTGATGAATGGGGTGATCCCAAGAATATGGAGTCCTACCTGTATATGCTTGAATATTCACCCTATGACCAGGTGAAAGCGCAGGCTTATCCGAACATGTTGGTCACCACAGGTCTGCACGATTCACAAGTGCAGTACTGGGAGCCTGCGAAGTGGGTGGCCAAGCTTCGGGAAATGAAAACGGACGATAATACACTGCTGCTTCGAACCAATATGGAAACCGGTCACGGGGGCACGACAGGGCGATTTAAGGTGCATCGCGAAACGGCGCAGGAATATGCGTTTGTGCTTGACCTTGCAGGTGTCAAGGAGTAGGTTGGTTCGACATAGGAGGGATTTGCCGCTACCTTGTTTGATCTGATACTGAGTTTTGTGGAAGCGTATGGCCGGCGTTCCCATTCGGCTTGGTTTATTTCCAATAACCCCTAACTTGGTCGCCTGTATTCATAAGTAACTATCCAGACGATCCATCAACCATGAAAATCAAATTCATTCTTTCAACGGCCATGATGCTGCTGGCAGCAAGCCTGTCGCATGCCGCCGACGTAAGTGGCCGCTGGCTCGGCAAGCTCGGTAGCAACGACCTGGCGCTAAACCTAAAAGTCGAGGGCAAGAAGCTTACCGGTACCCTGTACACACCTGACGGCGACGGACCCATCAGCAATGGTAAGGTTAGTGGAAATACCATCTCGTTTACCTATAGTACCAACGGAGTGACTACACCCTACGCGGGAACACTAAACGGTGAAAGCCTGGAACTCGGCGCAGTCATTCAAGGCAAAGAAACTAAGGGAACATTTTCGCGCGTGCCGGATGGACAAGCTGTCCGCATTACGCCGCGCATGCGTCCACAGATGACGGAGTATTGGGAGCCGGTTCCCAAAATCGTAACTCCTGCTCCCTATCCGGAACTGGTTCCTGCGCCATCTGACG
>DATHKA010000109.1:0-6047 GCA_035489615.1 Chryseolinea sp. | reverse complement strand
ACCTATCGTCTAACGTTGTGACCTGTAGACTGTCGTGATTTTATGCGCGTAAAAATGCGCTAACGGAATCGCTATGCGCGCCAAGGAACATATCATCTAACAAACATACATGAAGATCGTAAAGCTTGAATTATTCAAGGTGCCGCCGAGATGGTTGTTTCTTAAGGTCACGACAGACGAAGGGGTTGAAGGATGGGGAGAACCGGTAGTGGAAGGAAAGGCTGATACGGTGAGAGCCGCAGTGGAAGAGATGTCTTCCTATTTGATCGGGCGTGACCCACGGCAGATCGAAGATATCTGGCAGGTCCTTTATCGCGGAGGTTTCTATCGCGGTGGTCCGATCCTGATGAGTGCGATCTCGGGGATTGATCAGGCATTGTGGGACATTAAAGGAAAGGTCCTTGGTGTTCCGATCTACGATCTGCTTGGCGGTGCTGTCAGGGATAAAATGAAAGTATATGGCTGGATCGGGGGTGATAAACCGGCCAAGGTCGCGGAGGGTGCAAAAAAACGCGTGGAGCAAGGATTTCAGGCTGTAAAGATGAATGCCTGTTCGGAGATGGAATGGATCGACACGCCCAACAAAGTGCGGGATGCCATCGACACGATCAAAGCAGTGCGCGATGCAGTGGGGTACGACATCGGACTCGGCATTGATTTTCATGGACGTGTACACAGGGGAATGGCAAAGGGATTTATGAAAGACCTTGAATTCCTCAAACCGATGTTTATCGAAGAGCCGGTGTTGTCAGAGAATATCGAAGTGTTTAAAACACTCGCTCAATATACCAGCTCGCCCATCGCCACCGGCGAGCGGATGTTCAGCCGCTGGGATTTCAAACCCCTGTTTGCGCAGGGTGCAGTGGATATCATCCAACCCGACCTCAGTCACGCGGGTGGTATCTCCGAAGTAAAACGCATCGCAGCCATGGCAGAGGCATATGATGTTGCGCTTGCGCCGCATTGTCCCTTGGGACCGATATCATTTGCAGCCGCATTGCAGGTCGACTTTGCATGTGTGAATGCCTTCATCCAGGAGACGAGCATGGGCATCCATTATAATGAAGAAGCTGACCTTCTAGACTACTTGCTAAACCCTGAAGTATTTGCTGTAAAGGACGGATGTGTGACGCGTCCGACATTGCCTGGACTTGGAATAGAAATCGATGAAAAGAAAGTGAGGGAGATGGCAGTCAAAGGGCATGACTGGAAGAATCCGATCTGGCGAAACAGCGACGGAAGTATTACAGAATGGTAAGCATGATTGAGACGCTCCTGACCCTTCCTGTAGTAGGTATCATCCGGGACAAGACACCTGACGAGGTCATGAGTATACTTCCGTTGTATGCTGCATCTGGTCTCACAACGGTGGAGATAACCATGAATACGCCGAACGCGGTAAGTATGATAGGGGAGGCACTGAAAGCACACGGCGGATATTTGAATATCGGCGCGGGCACGGTTTGTAACATGACAGATCTTACCAGTGCTCTTGAGGCCGGAGCGCAGTTCATTGTCACACCGAATCTGGATGAGGAGGTTATCAGATACTGCGTGCAACGACAGGTTCCGGTATTTCCGGGTGCGTATACACCGAGCGAGATATACAAGGCCTGGTCCTTGGGTGCAACAATGGTGAAAATGTTCCCGGCAAATGTGCTGGGAACTTCCTATATGAAAGAGCTGAAAGGTCCGATGGGTCAGATACGATTAATGGCGACGGGCGGTGTAAACCTGGATAATTGTGTGGATTTCTTTCAGGCAGGGGCCAGTGCTGTCGGAATAGGTAGTCAGCTGTTCGATCACAACATGATCGCGAACAGGGATTGGGATGGATTGATGAATCACTTTAAACGATTTGTAAAAAAAATGAATACGCGGGACCGAATGCGTGAGCCCGCAAACAATTTTTAGAGCTAAGATGAAGAAGAGATTATGCAAGAATTCCGGTCTCGAGTTGTCAGAACTGGGAACGGGATGCTGGACCTTCGGTGGTGGCGACTACTGGGGGGAACAAGATCAGAAAGATGTAAACAGCGTCGTTCATGCGTCGGTAGACCTGGGTATCAACTATTTCGATACAGCTGAAGCCTACAATGAAGGAAGAAGCGAATCGTCTCTCGGCGAGGCCATCCAGGGAATATCGCGCGACAAGATCCGGATCGGAACCAAGGTGAGTCCTTCGAACTGTTACAGGAAAACGCTGGTCGAGCATTGCCATCAATCTCTTGCCCGCCTTCGAACCGAATACATTGACGTGTATATGATCCATTGGCCCATCCATGCGCACTCGATCAGGCATTTTACGGATGATGAAGATATTATCCAGAATCCTCCTTCGATCGATGAAGCGATGGAAACGCTCTTGTACTTAAAAGCCCAGGGCAAGATCCGGTACATTGGTGTCAGCAATTTCAGCATTAACAGGTTAAAAGATCTTCCGTTGAGAGAAGTTGCCGTAAATGAGCTGCCGTATAATCTCTTTTGCCGGTCGGCGGAGTTTGACATCTTATCGGATTGTATGGCCAAGGGAATAGGCGTCATTGGCTATATGGCCTTGCTGCAGGGACTGCTTGCTGACAAATATCCAACCCTGAATGAAGTGCCTGTGTGGCAACGTCGTACAAGACATTTTAACGCGAATGGTACCAAAGAATGCCGGCACGGTGAACAGGGCGCTGAAAACGAGACGAATGAAGCGATGAAAGCTTTGCGCCGCGTGGCCAGCGAAACAGGTATTCCAATGTCAGAACTGGCCATCCGATGGATCCTCGAGAACTCAGCTATAACGTGCACACTGGTCGGTTCCAGGAATGTAAAGCAGCTCGAAGCCAACGTTCGGTCTGTACGCGAACGACTAAGTCCGGATATCAAATGCGAACTCGACCGGATAACGTTTTCCATCATGGAAAAGCTGGGTAATCATCTTGACTATTACGAGAGCGCTGAAAACGACCGAACCTTATAAAAAATGCCTAAACGTAAGGTGATGAAAGTAAGAATATGTATTGTCGGAAATGGCTTATTTGCCAATAAGGTTCATTATCCGTCTCTTGCCTCGCTTCATGATGTTGAAATTGTCGGCATATGTGCCTTTGATGAAGAAAAGCTTGGTGTAACGGCGAAGAAGTTCAACATACCGACTGAGAATATATATGTCTCGCGTTCGGGATCGGACTATCAGAAGATGCTTATAGACCTTTGTCCTGACGGCGTTTACGTCATTGGCCCGCCAGGTCAGATGCTCGATATCTGGATATGGTGTCTTCGGAATAAGTTTAATCTGTTCATCGAAAAACCCATGGGGTTGACGCTGCATCATGCGCGTACGCTCGCTCATCTCGCGGAGGAAAATAATTGTATAACACAGGTATCCCATCAGCGGAGATCATCGCCGTTGCTGCAAAAGGTACGCGAAGAATGCGTGAAAAAAGGTAACATTACGCATGCTATTGTCGAATTCAGTAAATACGATATCGTGCCGATGATCGGTGATCGCGACAGGATGTTGGACGATTATACTCACGCTGTTGATACGGCGCGCTATATCTGCGGTGGTGAGGTGGTGGAGGTCGAGTCACATTGCCGTCGGCTTATGGTTCCGGATATAAACTGGATTGGCGCCCATTTGCATTTTAACAACGGATCGAGCTGCTATGTGATCGGCAACTGGACGTCAGGAAGAAGGATGTTCCGTGTAAATGTGCACGCACCTGGCATTTGCGGCGAGGTTGACCTCGAGAAGGAAGGGTATGTCTATGCAGATGGAGATGTTAACGGTGTACGGTATGATACGAAGGAAGTGGCGGGTAGCGACGAGTTATTTGTATATGGTGGTTTTCAACGGAAGAGTCGCGAGTTTATTAATTCACTGTTTTCGGGACAGGAGGAAACATCATCACCGTTCCGCGACGCGCTGAAGACTATGGAAGTATGCGAGACCATACTGGCTCAGGCGTTGATCAAAGGCGTTTAATTGTGGTATGATGAAAGACAGCGTGCTGGGAACTGAAACTGACCGGAGATCGAAAGCGCGATGGGGAATGCTGGCATTCGCCCTGATCGCCACGATCCTCAATTATGTCGACCGGCTGGCTTTCAACTACCTCAGTGCGGAGGGAGCGTTGCGCGACCTCATCCCCGACGATACATTCGGCTATATAGGCACAGCTTTTTTTGTCGGCTATATGGTATCAAACCTGTTTTCGGGTTTTGCCATTGACAAGATCGGATTGCGCATCGGCTATTCATTGTGCATGGCCTTCTGGACAACGGCAACCATACTGCAATCCCTCGCTACGTTGCCTTTTCACTTTGGGATTTTCAGAGCGCTCCTCGGAATCGGTGAGGCCGGAAACTGGCCTGCGGCGATAAAACTTACCAGTGAGTGGTTTCCAGCCGAAGAACGTTCTACAGCAACCGGTATTTTCAACAGTGGTGCGGCAGTGGGAGCTATAGTAGCCCCACCGTTGATTGCCTGGCTCGGTTCTTCCTATGGCTGGCGGGCAACATTTATCATCATCGGACTTATCGGTTACTTATGGGTTGCCATCTTCTGGTTCACATATTATACACCAGAACGAATGGTCCGGGAATCAAGACTGCCCATTATACCGCCGTTAAAACTAATCCGTAATCGGTTTGTGTATTCATTTACCCTATCAAAAGTACTGATGGATCCCATCTGGTATTTTATTACATTCTGGATCGGACGCTATCTCGTAGATGTACACGGCTGGAAGCTGGATAAGATCGGTTGGTTCGCCGTCATACCGTTTGTGGTAGCAGATTTGGGAAATATACTGGGCGGTTTATTTACGCAATTCATTATTAAAAGAGGAACACCATCTCACCGGGCACGAAAAATAGCAGTGGGGATATTCGGTTCACTCATGGGATTATCCCTCATCGTGGGTCCATTCATCATTCAATCACCGGCGTCTGCGCTCGTTGTGCTGAGCCTTGCAGCCTTTGGTTATGCTGCCTATACAGCCAATACAATGGCTTTTCCCGGTGATGTCGTACCACAAAGCGCTACGGCTTCTGTTTGGGGGGTGGCCAGCGTGGGTGCAGGTTTCGGAGGAATGATCTTTCAGACACTTTCCGGAATTTCAGTTAAGAATCTCTCCGAAACTTATAATTATTCCATCGCTTACAATTCTGTATTTATTGGTTATGGAACACTTGCGCTGGTTGGACTGTCTATCGTCCTTTTCATGATGGGTCCTCTTGTAAAGGATCCTGCGTTGCAGGAGTATGTGGAAAATAGTGAGAAACTAAATTAATGATAAACCTTAAAATAGTTGATGTATGTTAAAATTGAGACTTCTTCACCCGGATATTCTAATGGCCTTGGGAAGCAGCGGACATGGTGCAAAAGTGCTGATCGCCGATGGAAATTTCCCACTTTCCACACGTTCCCCCGAACACTGTAAAAAAGTCTTTCTCAATTTTTCTCCCGATGTACTGACCGTGACAGACGTACTGAAAGTGATCAAAGACTATATTCCAATCGAAACATGTGTGATGATGGTCCCACCGGATGAAAGCGAGCATCCTATTCACAAAGAATTCCGCGAGATCCTCGGACCGGATATTGTTCTCAAAAAAGAAAGGAGGTTTGAGTTTTACCGGGAAGTAAAATCTGAAAACACCTGCCTGGCAATCGCCACGGGAGAGACAAGGCGTTTTGGCAATATCCTGATCGTCATTGGAAACGTTAGGGCGGAACTCTAAGTTTCGTCCCGACCACCATGTATTGCCACGTTTTATCATCGGTCGAATCCAGGTGCATGATCCTGAAAAGGGTCAGTGTTATCGTCTTGCTCCTGCTTGGCCTTCGGGCGTATGCTCAGGAGATTGTACCCGGTGTAAGATTGATAGCCGGACCGTCTAACGGAGTGGCTATTGAAAGAGAACGAGAAACACTCGTCATATATGGCGATCCGTCGGGCAATGTTAAGAAGGCCAGCCTCGTGCTGTTTACGGATTTTCGTCGCGACGTGACCTGGTCGGGCCGTTCGCTCATACAGCGTGGTGCGCAGGCG
>DATHKA010000108.1:0-4593 GCA_035489615.1 Chryseolinea sp. | reverse complement strand
GCCTGCCTGGCTGATACTCCCTTGAACTATTGTCAGGTCACCCTTTATTTCTACATCATGTGATTGAACAAGGCCGGCCGGATTATCGACCACCGTATGTGGCATTGGTGGATGGCCATCTCCCATCGTCTGTTGTGCGGTCCCATTGTATACGACTCTCGATGCAGCACCAAACGTCCTGGTGCCGGGTATGCGAATGTTACCGCCGCTACTGCCCGACTGTATGGCTCCCGCTCCATCGGTCGAACCCAATTCCAAGGTACCATTTAGCTCCAGCGATCCCATTTCACTGAATAGCGCCGATTCGCCAAGATTTACCCGAGAGCCAACAGAGATCGTGTAGGCCAGGTTGCCAACCAACGGAGTGGCTATTTGTCCTATTTCCACCCGCTGCAGCGACGAGCCCGTAAATTCGATCAGCCCTATACCGCTGCCGGGCGGTGGTGCTATCAGGCTGCCACGCGAAAGTCGAAAGTTTCCCCCCAACGTTACATTCGCCTGCCGCGATCCGGTGCTGTCGGCAGCGCTGGACGCCATGCGTAGAGCGCTGGTCGAGTCGATGATCCAATCTCCGCCGATGACCAGCCGGATGTTGCCCCGCGTTGCCAGATAGCTGGCAGCAGTCGCCTGGCTCCTATACAGGAAATCCCCGCCGATGTTTACAGTACAATTGACACTATTAGTTGTGAACCATACCTGCGTGGGCCCCTCGATGCTCAGGTTACCCCCGATATTTATGGAGGTCTGCTGGGTGGTGCTCAATCGCAGCGCCTTGTTGTTGGTGCTTTTAATCGTCAAGTTACCCCGGATGTCGCGAAGATTGCCGTTCAGGTCAACGACAAATACCGTCTGCTCCGGACAATCATACGCAACATTTCCGAACGATTGCCGCCACGACTGACTGTGCGCCAGGTTAATATAGCCGTCGTCGACAAAGCCCGAAATCTGCAGGGTGGATTCCAAATGCCAGGTGGCCAGCGGAATAAAACCCTGTGGCCCCTGACGATGTATATACCGGGAGCCGGCGTCGAAGCGTGCACTCAGGGAGGAAATGCCATTCAGCAGACTGCCTTCGGCGCATTCAAGAATGCCGGTCACGGTTAGCGTTTGATTATCTGCCGCTCCTGACAACTGCAGGACGGCACCCGCCTCCAGCACCAGGTGGCCGGCTACGGAGACAGCGGTAACCTCAGCCGATAGACCGGCGCCGATGAACACGTGGTGGTTTATGACGGCCTCGGCCGAAAAGCCAGGAACCAACCCACCGCTCCATGTCGCCGGATCATGCCAGGATCCATCCTGCACAGAAGCAACGATATCGCTATACGCAACGGAAGAAACAAGCAGGCAGGCTGCAGACAGGGCGAGTACAACGGGTGAAATCATAGCGAAATCTACAGCACGCAGCCTTGTAGACATCACTCAGTATCCAACTGAAAACCAGCCTGATTATTGATCGGAAAAAGGGTGAAATGAAAGGAACCCTAAGGTGACTAATCCGGCTGCTTTGAAAGGAGCGATACCAGTCGCTCTTCTTCATCAGATTTCCGAAAGGTTATTCTTAACACGTGGTCGTGTCGACAGGCAACTTCCCGCTCCTGTTCCAGGACGACTCGAAGGCGGCGTTCCTGGAGATAGCCGCTAGTTTCAATATTAACTGCAGCGTATTTGGGTTCAGACTGAAATGCTTGTTCCATAAAGTGTGGGCTTCAGGTTTCACAAGTGAAGGTTCAAGAGCAATGTAGCAAAGAATTGCGAAATTGCGAACCTTGAGCGCCACATTGTTGCACCTCAGAGGTTGGCTTGCCCGTCCAGGACCTCGAACCGGGAGTAGTTGCTCTTAAATTCGGGCACAATTTCCTTCATCAGCGCCACCATCTTGAGTTCATTTCGGTCCTCGATGAGCTCCTCGAGCAGGCCAAGATGCTGACAGACATGATCATACAGGTAATCGGACACCTGCGCTTTCAAAATCTTTTCGTGGTGGGTTGGAAGCGTGTTTTCCTGATCATTCAAAAGCTCTTCATAGAGTTTCTCGCCGTCGCGGAGCCCGGTAAACACGATTTCTATGTCCTTGCCCAGTTCCTTGCCCGAAAGCAAAATTGTTTTTTTTGCCAGGTCGAAAATTTTTACCGGCTTGCCCATGTCGAAAATGAAGATCTCCCCTCCCAGACCCATGCAGCCAGCTTCGATCACCAACTCGCAGGCTTCCGGAATGGTCATGAAAAACCGGGTAATTTCCGGATGGGTAACCGTTACCGGTCCGCCTTTCATGATCTGTTCTTTAAATATGGGGATTACCGATCCATTCGATCCCAACACGTTGCCGAACCGCGTAGTAACGAAGGAGGTCTTGTCGAGTCCGAGGCGCCGGTAATGGGTATCCAGTGTCTGCACGTAAATCTCGGCAATGCGTTTTGTGCACCCCATAACATTGGTGGGTTTCACCGCCTTGTCGGTTGAGATCATGACAAACTTTCGAACCTTGTGTTGTATCGACAGATCGGCCAGCAAGCGTGTACCGAATACGTTGACCATTACGGCTTCCGACGGATTACTCTCCATCAACGGCACGTGCTTGTATGCCGCTGCGTGAAACACCATCTCCGGTTTGTAATCGCGGAATATATTATTGATCCGGGCCTTGTTACAGATATCGGCTACGAACACAACGATATTCGTTTGCTGATTCTTCGCCCTCAGTTCCCGCTCGATAGCGTACAGCGGAGATTCTGCCTGATCGATCAGTATCAGCACGGACGGTCGAAAACGCAACGCCTGACGCGCCAGCTCCGAGCCAATAGACCCTGCCGCGCCCGTTATGCAGACCGCTTTGTTCTGAATCTGTTTGCCAATTTCAGGGTTGTCGATGCTTATCACCTCGCGGCCGAGGAGGTCTTCAATGTTGATATCGCGAATCTGCGTGATGTCGAATTCGTTTCGAAGCCACTTCTCGAACGAGGGAACGTAAGTAACTTTGATATGGAATTGCAACGCCTGGTCTACGATTTCATTCTTCCGTTCTATGGAGAGACTCCGGGTGGCAATAACCAACTGACGGATCTTGAATTTCCTGACAAGTTCAGGCAGTCGATCAGTGCTGTATATGCGCGTCCCGTTGATTTCTTTTCCATCTTTCTTAATGTCGTCGTCGAGGAAGGCCACCAGCTTGTAGAGACTTTGCATGTCCGCCTCCATCGCTTGCTTCGTAAGGAAGCCGGCAACGCCCGCGCCGAAGATCACAACGGGTACGCGCTGAACCACGTCTGACTTGATGTACACAAAAATATTCTTCACCAGCAGTCGATACTGATACAGCAACAGAGACGAGATGAAAAAGGAAATGAAAACAACCGAATACGGAATGATGTTCTTTCCGAAATTGTAATAATACACCAGGTTCACCACCGCGATGATGACAAGGGTAACGAGCTCGTTGGCAATGATCCGGAACCCGTCCTGAATTCCTGTATAGCGCACGATGCCCGCGTAGCTCTTGGTCATCATCGTGGCAAGCATGGCCGAGCCCATGCAGAGCAACGTGGCCAGGCCGGGGTTGAAGTTTTGAATCTCCGGAATGTTGAAGTTAAAACGCAGCAGGAACGCGAGGCCGACCGAAAGCACGATGAGCAGCTGGTCGATAAGGATGACCGCGCCCCGGGGAAGTACGGTAAGTCGGTTGAAAAGTTGTTTGATCACTGGTCGGCTGACTTGTCCTTGTTTCTTCGCATCAGTCGCGAGGCACCATAGATGCCTCCACCGACAAGCAGATACTCAAGGCCTGTGATCGGAACAGCATCAGGGTCGCCCTCTGGGTTGCCCGGTTGAGCTTGCACACACCAGGAAGCCAGAGAAAGAAATATAGAGAATGCCAATCGCCGAACTATAGTCATTTTGCTTTGAGGATCTTCTTCGTATATGTTTTAATACCGGCCTTAACCCTTACGAGGTACATGCCGTCAGGCAGCGAATTTATATCAAACGTCGCAGTCTTCAAATCATCAGAACCTGACAACTGCGTGGCCCGCAATTGCACGCCTGTTGTAGAAATGAGCTCAACTGCAACGTCGGAACGGCCACGCACCTCGACGTGCACCTTATCCGGCGCAGGGTTGGGATAGATTCTGATGAAACTGTCGTGGCTTTCGGCACCCAGGATCACCATTTCCCGTCCTTCGCTGGTAGTCGTACATGAGCCTGTGCTCACGACTACGGTATACACGCCTGACGTTACTGCCTCTATCGATTTACCCGTTGCCCCTGCAATCACAAAGCCATCAAGATACCATTGGTTGCCCGTTTCGTAATTCGAAGCCAGCACATTGCCGTCCGGCGTAATTGCTGCCGGTGTCAGATCCAGCACGGTGGCCTTCACTTCAACTCTTTCACCCTCGCAGCCTGCCGCATTCGCCGCTGCTACGAAATAGCTTTTGGTCTTCGTCAGCGATGGTGTTGTAAAGGCAGCACCATGCTGACCCTCGATCGGCGCAGTATCGTCGGCGCGTTCGTACCAGTTATACAAAGCTCCGTCCATTGCCGTAGCGGAAAGGCTTGCGGTGCCAGCTCCGCACACCTGACCGGCTGTCACGCTGT
>DATHKA010000107.1:0-12708 GCA_035489615.1 Chryseolinea sp. | reverse complement strand
GCAGTAACTACACCGTTAATATCAACACGGAGATGAACTACTGGATGGCCGAGTCATGCAACCTATCGGAATCGCACATGCCATTGATTGCACTGATTGGTGAAGCGGCCGTCACGGGGCGCGAGACAGCCGATAATTTCTACGGTCTCGAAGGTTGGACCTTGCACCATAACACGGATATCTGGGCAACCACTAACCCGGTGAGCGGCAGCCCTTCATGGGCAAACTGGCCAATGGGAGGGGCGTGGCTATGCCGGCATCTGTGGGAGCATTACCTGTTTACGGGAGATAGGACATACCTCGAGCAGGTTGCCTATCCGTTGATGAAAGGCAGTGCTGTTTTTACAACGGGGTGGCTGATTGAGGATGGCAAGGGACACCTGGTTACGGCACCCTCGACCTCGCCTGAAAATGTGTTCGTAACGCCTGACGGCTTTAAAGGTACCGTCTCCGTCGGATCGACAATGGACATGGCTATCATCCGCGACTTGTTGGCCAACGTTATTAGCGCGTCGGAAGTGTTGAATAAAGACGCCGAACTCAGCGCCGCATGGAAGGAGAAACGTCAGCGATTGTTGCCTTATCAGGTTGGAAAAAAAGGCAACTTGCAGGAGTGGTACAAGGATTGGGAAGATGCGGAACCACAACACCGGCACATATCGCACCTCTACGGAATCTTTCCAGGCGAAGAGATCACACCGGCATTGACTCCCGATCTCGCCAAGGCCGTTGCCCGCTCGATGGAGATTCGTGGCGACGGAGGAACGGGTTGGTCCAAGGGTTGGAAGATCAATGTGTGGGCTCGCCTGTGGGACGGCAATCATGCGCACAAACTTATACGCGAGCAACTCACGTTAACCGGGATGGAGGGCACCAACTATTCTAACGGTGGCGGCACCTATCCAAATCTGTTCGATGCGCATCCGCCATTCCAGATTGATGGCAATTTCGGCGGGACCTCTGGCATAACGGAGATGCTATTGCAAAGTCACCAAAGGGAATTGCACTTCCTTCCCGCCTTACCCGACGCATGGCCCACCGGAGAAGTAAAGGGACTCCGTGCGAGGGGTGCTTTTGAATGTAGCATCTCCTGGGATAAACAATTGCTCAAAAAGGCAACCATCAAATCGCTGGATGGTCAGCCGTGCACAATTCGATCGGATAGGCCGCTCGCAATTAAAGGTGCCAAGGCCACAACGAACTTGTCCGGCAAGGCTTACATCGTCACCTTTGAAACCTCGAAAGGTGAGACGTATACGGTTACGCCTCGTCGATAGATCGCACGAGTCACAGCCTATGAAGAGTCCGTGACTAATGGCGTTTGCGCTTCTTCATTTGCTTACTCATTTTCTTCTTGTGCTTCTTCGACTTTCCGGGCTTCATCGTGACAGGGCTGGCTGACACATCTTCCAGGGAGACAGAGCTGATGCTCGCTTGCGGAGGATTCATGCGTTCTGCAAGCAGAGATGTAGTCGCGTCGGAAACTGTTGGTGCTGCGATTGATGCTGCGAGCAGGCATACTAATAAACTGCGGTTCATGGAAGAGGGATTTAAAAAATGGAAATTCTAAACGTAAGTTGAAAGTTCAGGGTGAAACCACTTCGGAAAACACGCCACCTACAGGTCGTTCACAGCCTGCGCAAAATCCGCTCCACAACTCCCGCCATGCATGACAATTCGCGCGTCAATCACCTCATAACTGCAGGCCACCTTATCGCAAATTGCTTTCAGTTTCCCGTATAAAGGCAATTCATTCAGATCTGCATCCAATGCGCATCCCGAAAATTTAAGTTCGTTGAATGTGATGTCAATACCGTATGCATTCTCAATTGATTCCAGTACAGCCTTAATAGGTGTGCCCCGGAATAAAAAATCGGCTTGAGCAAGGGGAACGAGAATGCCGGGATCATCGACCAATGAACGGATCATCTTCTTATCGAAGTGCCGAAAGATCGCCTGATGATTGGACAACAGCACAATGCTACTGGTTGAACTGGCGTCGTTCTGTGCAACCGAGGCACGGCCGTTCTTGACCTGTATTCGTGTGTCGCCTTCGTTTTCGTAACCGCGCAAGCTAAAGCTCGAGCCCAGAGCCGCCAACGTCAGCTGGGACGTTTTTACTACGAAAGGCCGATTGGTATCGTCCGAAACTTCGAAGTACGCTTCGCCAGACAAGTAGACGTCGCGATGTGCATCGCTGAAGTCACGCGGGTACTCGAGCAAACTTCCTGGCATCAGCACAATGGAAGAGCCGTCGCTAAGCACAAGGGTTTGTGATTCGCGCGTGGCCTTGACCAGTATCGTGTTAGAAGATCCCGCTTCAACTTCTGCGAACTTCACATCAGCAACCTGCGCTGGTGGCCTGCCTATGAGGATGGCGATCACCGCCGTCAAACCAATGGCAACGGCCAGCTTGCTGTACCAGCGCGATATCAGGGATGACTGCTCGATGGGCTCGTCGTTATCACGGAGCGTTGCTTGAATGCGACCCCAAAGTTGCTCGCGCGCGAATCTCGATGCGACTACGCTCGGCTCCTGAGCAAGTGTGAGGACCAGCATACGCGCTTGCTCAATATCGTCGGCTTTGTGTGGATTGCTCTCAATCCAGTTTCTCCAGCGCCGGTCAATCAATACGTGCTGCTTGCCATGGTTTACCCAATTGAGAAAGTCGTCATCGTGTACGAATTCAGTGCTCGAATAATTCAGATACCTGTCCATAGCAACAGCAGGCTTATTGACATGACCAACTTGGCAAATTGTTTCAGCTGGCCCAGGCCATGCTTTACGAGTGCGCTCGCCGACTCTTCATTGATGTCGAGAATGTCGGCAATCTCCTGGTACGCGAACTCTTCATAGCACCTCAATACGAGGGCTTCATATTGCCGGGGGGAGAGATCGTTAATCAATTTTCGAAGACTTTGCGCCTGACGCTCCGGGCCTTCGCTGCATTCACAGTCGCCCAAGGTTTCGTTGTCTTCATAGGGAGGATATTCTTGAAGCAGAGATTCCAGCGAATCTATAAGCAATTGCCCGGTGATATGGCGATTTACTTTCCGGCGCCATGAACGGTACAAATAGAGTTTGACGCATTCAATCTCGGACAGATTCTCGTGATAGAACCACAAGTCAACAAATACGTCGTGAATCGATTCCAGTAGTGGCTGTTCAGCAACCCCAATCTTTTTGCCGTAGATGTACAAGGGTTGAAAGTATCGCAGATAGAGCCATTTGAACGAAAGAGCGTCACCATGACGCATCGCGTTCCATCGTTCGATCTCGTCTTCGGGGTGGTCTAGCTTTAATCGCACGTTTAAAAAGTAAGCTAAAGATTAAAAAAGTAAGTTACGCAAACGATTTGGATTCGTGTGTGTGCGCACAACAAAATGTTCGGTGTCGCGAAAACTTAATTTTTCACGTCGGTCCTTTTTACAAAGACCTACTAATCCGCCTTGCTCGTGGTGATGTAAAAATTACGATCGGGTACCACCGCTGCCGGCGTCTTCATCGTGCTCCAATTAGCCGTCGGGGATAGCCACGTACCGTCGGCTAACTTAACCTTCATGACAAACCCCTGCACTACATTCGTCCAGCGATATGAAGTCACATTCCCTTTCACCCGGTACTCCAGATTCGGAATCATCGTTGTGGTGAGGTATTGTTTGAAAATGGCTGATAGGTCTATGCCTGAGTGTTTGCTCATATATTGCTCGATATCATTGGCAGTGACCGTTTGATGGCGAAACGTTTCATTCAGGCCGCGCAAAATCATGCGAAACTTTTCGTCGTCAGAAACGAGCTGACGGATGTTGTGAATCATGCTTCCGCCTTTGGGATACATATCGCCGCTTCCTTCACGATTCACGCCATAAATGCCAATGATAGGTCCATCGTTATCGATGTTCCGGCGACTGCCGATGCAATAGTCGTCACCGGCCTTCACACCAAACTCGCAAGTAGTATACAGGGTTTCCGAATAGTTCGTGAATGATTCGTGAATCCACATGTCGGCTAGATCCTTCGAGGTGATATTGTTGCCGAACCACTCGTGTCCGCTCTCGTGGACAATGATGAAATCCCATTTCAGTCCCCAGCCGGTCCCTGACAAATCACGTCCGAGGTAACCGTTGCCGAACTTGTTGCCATAAGCCACGGCACTTTGGTGTTCCATGCCAAGATGTGGTGCTTGAACAAGCTTATAGCCATCTTCATAAAACGGATAGGGCCCAAACCAATGCTCAAAGCACTTCAGCATCGGCGCAACCTGGGTAAACTGTTTTTTGGCAACGTCCAATTCATAGTCAAGTGCCCAGTAGTCGCAATCCAGGTTGCCCTTTTCGCCGGCGAAACTTTCACTCCAATGCACATATTTGCCGATGTACGGAATGATATTATAGTTGTTGATAGGATTTTTAACGGTCCAGCTATAGGTAACCTTTCCGTTCTGTACCGGAGTTTTAGCTGACAGGCGTCCGTTCCCAACGGCTACAAGGGTGTCAGCGACGGTCATACTTAAGGATGCTCCAAGGTCGGGTTCATCACTTTGATGATCTTTGCAAGGATACCAAACGCTGGCCCCGAGACCCTGGCAAGCTACCGACATCCACGGGCGGTTCTTGCGATCGCGCGCCCAAATCCAACCACCATCCCAGGGAGGATTGCGTGCCTCTTTAGGCTTCCCCGAGTACACTAGCCGTAGCGTTGCCTGTGCGCCTTTTGGGAGGGGAGTAGCCAGGTACAAGAGGTAGACATTGCCGTTGCGTTCATAACGCACAGGTTCTGCGTTTAAACGAGCAGAATCCAGTTGCATGGGTTCCTGAAGATCGATCTGCATGATGGATCCGGCCGACAAGGTCTTGAAGGTAATGACATTCGATCCACGTATCGTCTTAGAAGCATAGTCGGGCTCTACGGCAACGTCGTATTTCAGTACGTCCCACCATTTTCGTTCAGGCGTAATCGTGCCCCGCAAAGTGTCCTGCCTGGTAAGTTCCTGGCCGTGCGCTGCCGTTAGTGTCAGGGTGGCTATCAGCAATAGCCAGGTTCTCGTCTTCATTCGGGAAATATAATACAATGCCTCCTACGTTGAGCAACAACCCTGCTTGTACAACAGGGTTAAGGTCGGGATGGGAACGCGATTTTTTGAATCGGCGAAGCGCTATTTCGCTGCGTTACGTCAGGCACTCAGACACGCATCTTGCTGATTACGCTGATCAGATTATTAACAATCTTATCGGTCTGCGCGGGATTAGGATTCTCATCCCAGCTTCCGCGTATGACATTACCACCAAGCACGATTCCATCCTTTCGCGGTATGACATAACCGTTGTCGGTCGTGATGCGGTAGTTAAATCCTGGTTGAGGAATCAGAAAAGACAGTTGACCCGCGATGGGCACCATGTTCTGGTCGTTGAACAATGCGTAGGAGCCAAGCCCTGTACAGTTCACCAGATGAGATTCGGACAACGCATCCAGTTCTCCGCCGCCGGAGAACTCACGTATCACCACCTTGCCACCGAATGCCAGGAACTGATCGGTAAGCCGGTTGAGATAGGTAGGAATGTTAAAGACAAGACTTGGTTGTTTCAGAACACGATCGACAGCAAAGGGGTGTTGGGACTTCTCCAGGATGACGGGTTTCGGCAAGATTTCATCGAGGTTCAAAGGGAAGCCGTGGGCCGCACCACCTGCGTGCGTCAGATCGTCGCTGATCACGTATTCGTCCATCCACGTAACGATGTCGTTTTGTCCCAGTAAGTTTTGATACTTCTTGTAGGAGAACCGTGCGGCAGACTCCCAGCGCGTGCGGAAGTCGGGCGTGATAAGGTCGTCCTCGATGAGCAGAAAGCCCGGCGACCATGTTCCGCTGGCCTTATTGGACGTCACTTCCGGCGGAAGAGCCTTTGTATAAATGGTTACCTGGTAGCCGGCATCTTGCAGCGTTCGGGCTGTGGTCAGACCGCTAACACCGCTTCCAATAACCCCCACATTGCGCGCAGACGTTTTGGCAAGTTCCTGTCTTACCAGGTCTGCGCAACCCCAGGAAAGCGACCAGCCACTGCCGCCATGTCCGTAATTGTGAACAACCACCTTGGCGCCGCGTACCTCTGTCTCCAGTCTAAATCCGTTTTTTCTGTAAGGTCGCAGCCCCACCGTTTCCTTCACGACCAGGTCGCGCGAGATTCTGGGCTTTGGAAACAGAGAAAGCTTGTCGGTATCGATAAAGTTCTTCTCAACAAAGCGTCGGGACATTTGGGAGGGCGAGCATGCTGCTAGCCCTCCCGTTAGGCCAGCAGAAAGGAGAGCGGCCTGACGAATGAAGTTTCTTCGGGATGACATATTTGTTGCAATCGATTTTGTCGGCGAAAAGCTACCGGATGATGCGTGTTTGATTTTGCCGTTGCTCAAATTACGCGTTCCGGACAAGCTTACCAACGCGCTAAATTCCCGTTACCTGTTTTTGAATCTCGGCGGCGAGTCGTTTCTTTCCAGTATCCTTCTTCTTGTCGGCAACCTGTTGAATGGCAAATGATAACGTTGGTTCAAACACAGGTTTGTAGGCCGCGGGTATTTTCGCCGAGGATTCCGCGAGTAACCGGACACCGCGCATCACGAGTTTATCATCTTTCAAGGTGCCGAGGTACTCAGCCAATGCTTGTGCCACGCCGGCCGTTTCATACCACTGGAGGTGGCTATAGTACTCGATGACGTATTCAAAATGTGCGGCATTTTTTGTTTCCATTAAAGCTTGCGTTACCACATCGGCAAGCGCGCCTTTCACGGGAGTTGACTTTTGCTGAAGGGCAAAGGCAGTCGCCGCCTTGGGGTCAGCCAACATCAATGCCGATAACGCGCTGCCGGCGACCGTATAAGAGGAGTCCGTAATATGTTGCCTGAAAACTTCGGTGTATTGCGGATCCTCAAGGGCAGCCAGGAAGTCGATGGCTTCTGCCTGAGCCAATGGCCGATCGCCCTCCAGTAACTCAACAACATCCGGCGTTAGCGAAGTTTTGACGGCGGCCGGCATGTGCGGCAGATACGAAACGGTCTGGGTTCGGATACGTTCCGATTTGTCCTTCAATGCCTGCCGCAGGATTGGCAGCGACCTGGGATTCGAAGGCGAAATGAGCGCAGCATGCAAGGCTTCCAACCGGTCAACGTAATTGCCGTGCGCGTATTGAAACGAATAATTGTCAATCGTTTTATCGTCGTTCTTTTGCCACAGCATAATCTTGTCGGCATCCACGTTTACCAGGTCAGGGCGATTGTCATAGGGAAACGTGAAGTGCGCCTGTCGTTCGTCTACGGTGACCTCATAGGTATTGCGTTTTGATCCCTCATAGACATCGATCTTTAGGGGCATTCTGAACAGAAAAGACTGACGTTGCGAAATATTAACCGTGACCTGCTTGTCCGTGCCGTAGTCGTAGGTGATGTCCACAACCGGATGACCGTGGTTAAAGAACCATTGGTCAAAGAACCAGTTCAGATCCTTGCCTGAAACATCTTCCAGGGCAAGTCGCAGTTGATGTGCTTCGGCGTTGCCAAATTTGTTACGCGCGAGATACTGGTTCAATCCTTTGAAGAAGGCGCTGTCGCCCACGGTTGTTCTGAGCAGATGGAGTATTGCACCGCCCTTTTGATAGCTCACATTGTCGAACATGTCTTCGTGGTCCAGGTAATGAAATCGGATCAGGTCTTTTTCATAGCTGGAGGAGTCGTTCAGGTACGTTTGCTGATCGGCATACAGACTGCCGTGCGCATATTCAGCACCATGCTTGAATTCGTCCCACAAGTATTCACCATAGGTCGCAAATGATTCGTTCATGCTAAGGTTACTCCAACTCTCGGCAGTCACATAGTCACCGAACCATTGATGGAACAGCTCGTGGGAGACGACCGACTCCCATGAATTCTCATCAACCAGCTGCCGTGCATCCTGTTGTGCGCTAGAGCCGTGTAGTGTGGCCGTTGTGTTTTCCATCGCGCCACTGACGTAGTCACGGGCAGTCATCTGCGAGTACTTGACCCATGGATAGGCTACACCGGTTAGCCGTTCGAAAAGACCGATCATCTCCGGTGTGTAACCAAATATTTTCCGCGCCACCTGGGCATACTCCTTTTCGACGTAGTAACTCACCTCCATTTGTTTATAAGTGTCTTTTATGACGGCATAATCACCAACTCCGATAAAGAAGAGGTAAGGCGAGTGAGGCAATTCCATTTTCCAGTGGTCCGTGCGTGTACCGTCAGCGTTATTCGTTTGGCTTACCAGCTTGCCATTGCTGAGCGACACATATTTGGACGGAATGCGAAGGATCATTTCGCTGGTCGTCTTTTGGTTGGGGTTATCAATAGTCGGACACCAGACCGAGGTGGCCTCCGTTTCACCTTGCGTCCAGATCTGGGTGGGCTTGTTTTTTTCTTTTCCGAGCGGATTGATAAAATACATTCCCCGTGAATCGTTGATAGCGGCGCTTCCTTTGGTTTGAAGTGCCGAGGGCTTTGCCGTATAACTGACGTCCACAACGGCAGATTCGTCCGCGCGATAGACACGGTCGAGCTTAATGGCCAACACCAGGCCGTCGTAGCGATAGGCCAGGTTTTTGTCCCGCGACGAAACGCGGTGGATATCCATTCCCTTGGCATCGAGATGCAGCGAATCGGTAGCGTAGAAATGTGGACGCAAGGTGATGGAGACCTTGCCCAGCAGGTGCGACTTCGCATAGTCAAAACTCGCTTCCAACCGAGTATGAACGAGGTCTATTTTTTTCTCCGGCGTCGGCCGATACGTGGGACCCTGGTCGCTGTTTTGACCAAACAGTGTATGGAAGAAGGCCACAAAAAGTAATGAAAGCGCGTAAATCCTCATGATCGTTTTATAAAATCCTAACCGGGACGCAAAGCTCAAAAATAGCGATTAAGGGGTCAATGACATGGTTTTGAGGGGTTAATTCATCAGTTTGTTCGCCGATAATCAATATGGAAAGTGACGCTTGGCAAATGCTATTCCCAGGCACATCAATTGCTTCTGATGATTATACCTTTGACAAATGAGCCCTGAACACAACGACATCACATACGATCAGCAAGTCGTACGCGCAGTTGACGCGTGGAGGGATCGGATAAATAAGGAACCTTATTATTCAACTCAACTGGCCCGCCGGTTTCAACGAAAAGTCAACCGCATGATCCCGGAGAAAGTGCATGCCGCTATTACGGCGGCGGTGAGGCGCATGACTGAGACCGTGTGCCTGGGTGTTGGTTACACGTCCACAGACCCACTTCACGATACCCCTTTCGAAGTTGCTGAAAGGCGGGTAGATGAACGCATCACATTCTATGCAAAGACGGCTGCGGCCGAAGGAGCGCTCACGGGTGCGGGTGGCATTCTTCTGGGTCTTGCCGACTTTCCCCTGTGGCTGACCTTGAAGATGAAGATGTTGTTTGAAATCTCCGCCCTCTATGGCTATGATGCAACGGACTACAAGGAACGTATCTTTTTGCTGCACATTTTCGAACTTACGTTCTCGGGCTACGATCGAAAACGCCAGTTGTTGGAGATCGTAAGCAATTGGGAAGAGGAACGAAAGCGACTACCCCCCTCGATTGACGCATTCGACTGGCAAACTTTTCAACAGGAATATCGCGACTATATTGATGTCGCGAAGCTGTTGCAATTGGTGCCTGGAATTGGCGCGGCCGTTGGAACGGTCGTGAACTATCGACTTACGGGTAAACTCGGACAAACGGCGAAGAATGCCTACCGGTTGAGGTGGCTGGCAGGAAAGACAGCCGATTAGTGTGTTTTGTACACTTTTTATATATTGTGAGGTTCAAACGTTTGATCACCTTGTTTAAACGCTGGCAGCGTGTGGCCATCGGCGCAAAAACTTAGTGATCCGGCCAAGTTCAGATTAAATCAAGCAACCTCATGAAGCGTTTAATATCTCTAACACTCTTCCTCAGTACGATTCAATTTTTTAATCCGACTGCTGCCCAAACACAGCTGGTGGTTCGGGCCGATCGTCACACGACGACTGTTCAGCCTACCATGTGGGGGGTCTTCTTTGAGGACATCAACTTTGGTGCTGACGGGGGAATATACGCTGAGCTGATCAAGAATCGCTCGTTTGAATTCGCGCAACCCCTTATGGGATGGACCTTGCAGGAGAGTAACCGGTACTCGCTTAACAAGGAGTCGGGCAGCGTACTGGTCATCAACCGCGCAACGGAAAATGCGTCTAACCCTCACGTTGCGCGCGTTAGTGTGAATTCCGACAAAGACTTTGTCATGACCAACGAGGGATTCCGGGGATTGGGAATAAAGGATGGCAATGCCTATCATTTTTCGATCTGGGCACGCCAGGAGGACGGAACAGGCAGCACCATTTCTATGGCCGTCGTTACGACGCAAGGCCAATCGCTGGGAAGTTGTACGATCAACGTTTCGGGTGGAGACTGGAAAAGATATACCGCGAGCTTTATTGCCAGGGGCACTGGGGCGAAAGCCGTTGCCAGCTTAAGCTTCAGAGGCAAGGGAGTGACGGACATCGATATGGTGTCGTTATTTCCGCAAGACACATGGAAGCAGCGGCCAGGCGGTATGCGGGCGGATTTGGTTCAACTGCTTGCTGATATGAAACCCGGTTTTGTTCGATTTCCCGGAGGATGCATTGTTGAAGGCTACGGCCTGGACATGCGTTACCAATGGAAGAAGACGGTCGGCGATGTCGACAAGCGCGAGCTGATAAAGAACCGTTGGAACGACGAGTTCAAGCACCGTCCGGCACCGGATTATTACCAAACGTTTGGACTCGGATTCTTCGAGTATTTTCAATTGGCGGAAGATATTGGCGCATCGCCATTGCCCATACTCAATTGTGGAATGGCGTGTCAATTTAATTCCGGCGAAGTCGTGCCGTTGAATGAGCTGGATCCTTATGTGCAGGACGCCCTTGACTTGATTGAATTCGCCAATGGCCCGGAGCAATCACCGTGGGGCAGGGTGCGCGCGCAAATGGGACATCCCGCGCCATTCAACATGCAGTACCTGGGCATCGGTAATGAGCAATGGGGACCACAGTACATTGAGCGTTATGAAATATTTGCCGCGGCCATACATGCCCGATATCCGGATGTGAAACTTGTTTCCAGCGCAGGTCCTGCCGCCGACGGTGAATTGTTCAACTATGCTTCCGGGGCGCTGAAGGACCTAAAGGCCGACATCGTCGATGAGCACTACTACCAAAAGCCCGACTGGTTTTTAAAGAATGCGGGACGCTACGACTCGTATAGCCGGAACGGTCCAAAGATCTTTGCCGGCGAGTATGCTGCACAGAGCGTTGCTACAGTAAGTCCCGAAAACAAGAATAGCTGGCTTTGTGCCCTGTCGGAAGCGGCATTCATGACCGGTCTTGAACGAAATGCCGACGTTGTGTATATGGCTTCCTATGCACCTTTATTTGCCCACGTGGAAGGATGGCAATGGACGCCCGACCTTATCTGGTTCGACAATCTGCGGTCGTACGGAACACCAAACTACTATGTGCAAAAACTCTTTGCTACGAACAAGGGTACACACGTGGTTCCACTTACAGCCAATAGCCGTCCCGTTGAAGGCGAACAGGGACTGTACGCCTCGGCGGTACGCGACGACTCAACGCGTGAGATGATTTTGAAACTTGTGAACACCAACACGAATGCAGCAAAAGTAGAAATCGACTTACAAGGCTCGTTGCGTTACGCGACCACGGGACGCCAATGGGCGATGGTGGCAAGTGCGGAAGCTACGAACAGCCTGGAGAGTCCTTCCGCCGTAGCACCACGGGAAAGCACGCTCGCCCTTAAGGGAAAGAAGTTGTCGCTTGAATTGAAACCGGAATCCTTTACGGTAATAAGAATTGCAATTAAGTAGTTATGACGGGCAGCGGCAGCCTCAGTCAATTTAACAACCTGTTCGCGACAGATCCTTTATTCAAGACGATTGCCGGGCGGGTAGCGCGCGGGTAGTATGCGTTTTTGTATTATTGGGATAACTGCTTAATTTTGAGGTTTATCCTCGATAGATTAGGCGGGTTTTCGACACCAAACTGAACTTACTTGACTGTGGCAGCTGCACAAAAAGGAAAGGCGCTCTTGTATACCTGTACGATTGTTTCTACCATAGCCATTGTACTCATTGCGCTCAATATTTTTGGAATATTCACCATTCCACGACCGGGGGGGGATGTAGTCCCTTTGGGATCGCGGAAATTTGACTGGAAATATTTTCTGAGCTTTAACGTCTTTCCAGTACTGATTCTTTTCAACCTTGTCTTTTGGACTTTCACAGCCGTTTCTGGTCGCATGTTCGCCAACCGGCCTGGTGTGAGACAGGCGATGCAATTTTTTTATGCGTTGGTCACGATAGCCCTGATAGGCATACTGGTGGTCCGCGTGATTTGATCCCGCGTGCTGGTATTCCATCTTGGAAAGTCCTTGCCAGGCGTTTCGTTTATGGCCTCAGGACATGAACGTGAGAATAGCGGAGGCGATAACCAGCGACAACAGGTGATATACAGTGTTGATGCCGAACAGCTTCCACGACGCGCGTTCCCACGATACGCGATTGAGGTCTACCGGTAGATAAAATCCCAGCCATGTGAACAGGGCCGAGATTTTATCTACCGGTAGACCTCAATCGCGTATCGTGGGAACGCGCGTCGTGGA
>DATHKA010000106.1:0-3807 GCA_035489615.1 Chryseolinea sp. | reverse complement strand
CATCAAGGGCTGGATTTGGCTGTGCCGACGGAGTATAGAAGGAGCTCGTCGTTCCGAGGCTCTTGGTGCCCAGTTTCAGGTAGCGATCAAACGGCTTTGGTTGAATACCGGCTTCGCCATACGCCGCGCGAAACTTGAACTCCGGCATAATCTCGGAGATCCCAGATCCCTGCCAGAATCCGAGCGACGAGATTCTCAGATAAGCATCGCCGCGGGGAAATGTGAACGGCTTGGAACCCTTGCCGAACGAAGAAGAATAGTCGCTGCGAAAGCCTCCCGAAACACCTGCGAATTCGCCGAACTCCAGGCGTTGGTTAACGAGGTAGCCATAGGTAAAGAAGGGCTCCGTGTAGTCGCCTCCATAGTATACCGGATCAGACTTTTGCCTCGTCACGTCGGCAGCGGGTATGACGAACGTCGTTGCCTGGCTGGCTGTGAAAGGCGTATAGGTCGGCAAACCCAGTCCGTAAGTGATGTAGTGGCGATAGTCCGTCTTCCGAACATCATAGGCAACTTGGGTGGTAGCCACGAGCGGAAAGTCTATGTTGAAGTCATTCTTAAAATCGAACTTCACGATAGCCGTTCCCAGGAAGTTCTGAAACGTCTTGTGAAACGAGTAGTTGTCGATCTCACCAAAGTAGTCAGTGGCAAAATTTGACGCGTAGGATTGTGTAGCCACCGCGTTGTTGTTGTCAGACTGATTACGATAGATGGTTTGCTGCTCCTGTTGTTGCCAGTTGAGACCGTACTTGAGATCGAGTTCAACGAACTTGGGGAACTTGTAGTTGAGATTGAAGTTCTGTATTACATCAACCTTGTTGTCTTTGTAGCGGGTGTTGCGCTGGTAGTACAAAGGGTTGAAGTGGTTCACACCGACTGCATCACCGAAATATGCAGCCACATCGCCATCGGTATCCAATTCATCGAAGTTGGCAAAAGGCCGGGCGTTGTTCACGCTGAACATGATGGTTCTATCGAGGGTCTTTATGGTGTTCTTCGTATAGGCCAGTTGCGTAGTGCTGCGGAACGTAAGTCCCTTGGCTAATTCAAATCCGAGGTTCGCTACGAAGTTGCTCCGGTTCAGCCCACCGTTCTCGATGATGTTGCTTTCCTGGTTGTTGTTCGACGCCGATATCATGAAATCGATCTTGTCGCTGCCACCGGATACGGAGATGCTGTTGTTAATCGTATTGGCCGGGCGAAAGAAGAAATCGAAGTGATCATAATAGCTAAGATTCTGATCATACGGTTTGTCCGTCTTGCTGGTAAGTGAGAGCGGATTGTACTGCACGTTTTCACTGTACACGAGGGTTTCAGGATCGAGCGTCAGTGGATTGCCCGAAGTACCGATAACAACATTGTTCGCATCCGTGGTGAAGGCGTGGTACTGGGCCTTACGCACGTTACCGATGTTGAGGTACTCGTTGGTGGCGATACTGCTCGAAATGTCGACATTTACTTTTCCAGCTTTGCCCTTTTTGGTGAAGAGCTGGATCGCACCGTTCGCGCCCTGCGCACCATATATGGTTGCCGAAGCAGCCCCCTGCACGACTTCGACACGCTCGATCGTACTCAGGTCGATGGTGTTCAGGTTGGTCGCGGCTACCTGCACCCCGTCGATCAGGATAATGGGTGCCGTGCCCCGGTTGATGGTGTTGATGCCGCGAAGCACGATGTTTACATCGGCACCCGGAGTACCGCTCACGCTGCTGATCTGGGCGCCGGCAATTTTGCCCACCAGTGCCTGGTCAATGGACGCCGTAGGTGCTGCCGGCAGTTCGCTGGCCGAGACAGACTCGACCGAGATTCCGAGCTTCCGCTTGTCCGTCGCCACGCCCACACCGGTAACCACGATTTCCGACAACTGCGTCACATCCATACTGAGTTGAATGTCTACAACCGTACGACCTTCGATGGCCACTTCCTGGGTTTTGAGTCCGATAAATGAGAATACGAGGAGCGATCCGGATTCGGGTACTGACAAACTGTAGGCTCCGTTGGCATCAGTCACGGCACCGATGGTGGTGCCTTTCACGAGAACGTTTACGCCCGGGAGGTCGGTGCCGTCTTCGACAGACGTGACCTTGCCGGAAATGGTTCGCTCCTGCGCCAGAGTTGAAAGCGCAGATGCGAGCAACATGTACATGAGTACAAGTCTCTTCATAGGTTTAGGTTTTGGTTAAAAATTGGTTTAGACCTACAACCTAGGTGAGTTACCGCCGTCGTAAAACACGCGTTTTGGGGTATTTGAACTGACTCTCAATAGGTTGCCCGTCGGCACAAGGCCTGGAAACGATTGAGAGCGGGAGGCTCCGTAGGGTTAAACAGCGTTATTTGGCCAATCCACCGCGAAGAATGCGCAGGCCAGGTTTATGGGACAAGTAGGCGGGCGAAGACGAGTGGTTTTTCGTGTATTACCCCATCTTGCGTTAATATTGTCCACATTTTATCCCTATTTAAGGGGTGGATGTTTACGGGCGAGAAACAAAAAAGCCCCCGCTATGCGGAGGCTCTTGCTATCCTTCAGAAATCTATCCCGGTCAAGCTTGTGCTACAGGCTCCACCGATACGAAAGACTTTCCTTCTTTCTTCTTTTTGAAAACGACCACGCCGTTAGTCAGGGCGAACAAGGTGTGATCCCTGCCTATACCCACGTTCTTGCTGGGGTGATGCTTGGTTCCGCGCTGGCGTACGATGATGTTACCGGCAATCACCTGCTGACCGCCGAACACCTTGATACCAAGTCGTTTACTTTCTGATTCACGACCGTTCTTTACTTTACCTTCGCCTTTTTTATGTGCCATGGCTTAATACTTTTTGCTGTTGTTGGATGCCCGGAGTGGAAGAATTACCCGATGCTGTTGATTTGAACTTTGGTGAACTGCTGGCGGTGGCCATTCTTTTTGGCATAGCCCTTTCTTCTCTTCTTTTTGAAGACGATGACCTTGTTGCCTTTCACGTGTTCGAGGATCTTACCCGACACGGTCACGCCACTCACAGTAGGGGCGCCAATACTCACCGTAGTTCCATCGTCTGTCAGGAGGACTTTGTCGAAGCTTACTGCTGCGCCTGCCTCTCCTTCCATTTTGGGAGCGTAGATATATTGGTCTTTAGCCACTTTGAACTGTTTGCCGGCAATGTCTACAATTGCGTACATAGCGTTTTTGAAAAATTGGACTGCAAAGGTAGGCAAAGATTTAAGAAAGTCAGATCTGTGGTTCGAATATTTTGAAAAAAGCCGGCGGCGGCGCGCTGAAAATTTTAAAAAAAAATCTTTCCCGGCCCGTAGCTTACAGAATCCGCTAATTGCCGGCGATTAAGACGTTATTTTACAGTAACTTAACTGTCCACAAGTTGTCCACATGTTGTCCACAATCGGTTCCCCTGCATTGAAATAGCGGTTTTGATAATTAGAACCATTCTACTTCATTTGTACACTTGACGCTGCAGGGGCGGGTTTCAACTCTGCATCAAGCAAACTAAAAATTTACAGGGAGAACATCGGGGAATTGGCGAAAGCCGGTGCCCCTGTTGAGCTTTTTTTCACTTTTAAAACCCTATTGCCATGAGCCACGCGATGAAAGAGGAGCCGATTCTCAGAGAGAACAAAGACCGATTTGTACTTTTCCCAATTCAGCAGCACGAAATCTGGAAATTTTATAAACAGGCTGAAGCTAGTTTCTGGACAGCCGAAGAAATCGACCTGAGCCACGACCTCCGCGATTGGGCTAACCTGAACGACGGAGAGCGCCATTTCGTCACCCACGTACTGGCGCTCTCCGTCGTTCAGGTTAGCCCAATCGCGGA
>DATHKA010000105.1:0-9866 GCA_035489615.1 Chryseolinea sp. | reverse complement strand
GAAGAGCAACACATTCATGACTTTATTCGAAGTGCAATACCTAAGATCAACGTGCGGCCTGGTAACTCCAAAGCTCCGCGAGGCTCCGTGTGTGATGGATTTTTCCTGGCAGCCCTGCAACTTATCCTACTGTATCCTACGAGGCACTTCTGTTCGATCGCAACCATCACTGGCATTCTTCAGCATGCGGACGATCATTTGGGATAATTCAGCTGCGCCAGTATTCATCAATTCGCCGCGTCAGTCTTTTGGTTGCATCGCTCCTTGATGACCTCATAGGCATGGAGATCACCAAGTTCGCCCGCCTTACTCAGGTCCAGGCAGCCGTTCTTCATATCGCCAAACTCCAGGCGCAGATTACCGCGAAGGAAGTACGCGTCCTGATTCTTCGGGTTGAGTTGAATGATCTTTGTGCAATCGTTGATGGCATCCTCATAGGCCAGCAGAAATTGCTTTGCCTTGCCCCGATTAAAGTAAGCATCGATGTTGTTTTCATTCAATGCGATGCAAGCCGTAAAGTCGGAAATGGCGCCATAATAATCCTGCAGTTTCATCTTTATGTTCCCGCGGGCAAAAAATGCGTCCGTAAACTTTGGATTCTTATCAATGGCCGTGCTGTAGTCCTTCATCGCACCATGACGATCATCGAAGTTGTCCTTGATGTTGCCGCGAATGTAATATGCGGAAGCAAAATTGGGATCCGCCTCTAATGCCTTGTTCAGGTTTAGCAGCGATTCAACATATTCCCGTTTCTCGTAGAGTTCCTTACCCCGCTGAGTCAATTCCTTGGCGTTCTGTGAAAAAACTGCTGTCACCAGCATCACAGCGCACGCCGTCAATATTGCGCGAAACATAGCCTAAAAAGATTTGATCAAAGGTAGTGCTAAGTGTGCCGCAACAAAATTCGCTACAGGTGTTGTGCTGGAAACGTCGCCGAAGCGCTGACCAGCGCATCGTGCAGCGCTGCGCGATCGACGGTTACCGGCGCTCCAACCGAGTCCAACGCGGAAATGAGCGTTTCCGTCGGAAGGTTTCCTACCAGCTTGTCGTTCGCCATGGGACAACCGCCGTATCCTTTCAACGCACCATCAAATCGCCTGCATCCTGCCTTGTATGCCGCCACAATCTTGTCGTGTGCCTCATCCGCGCGCGCATGCAGGTGAACCCCAATTTCAGTTTGCAAAAATGCTGGCATCAACGTGCTTAACAGATCCGAGATCTCGTCCGCAGTCGCGAGTCCAACGGTATCTGCGATTGAAATCACATCGGCACCGAGTGCATTCATCTTACTCACAAACTCTGACACGAGATCGACATCGTAGGGATCGCCATAAGGATTGCCGAATCCCATGCTGATATATACCACAAGTTGCTTGCTGGATTGTGTGCAGATATTCTTGATTGACTCGAGCGTTCGAATGGCATCGTCGATCGACATGTTCGTGTTACGACGCTGAAACGTCTCAGAAATGGAAAGTGGAAATCCGAGGTAGTCAATTTTCTCGAATAGGGAAGCTTCTTGCGCGCCGCGTGTGTTCGCAACAATCGCGAGAAGTTTTGATTGCGTGTGCTCAAGATTCAGTCCGCGGTAAACCGTCGACGTATCCTTCATTTGGGGAATGACTTTTGGCGATACAAAGCTCCCAAAATCGATTGTGTCGAATCCGACTTTCAGAAGTTGATTGAGGTACCTTACTTTATCCTCAGTTGGTATGAATTCATCGATTCCCTGCATGGCGTCTCGAGGACATTCAATAATCTTCATCAGTATTCAGTTTATGTAAAGGGCCGGCCCGGCTGGCATGAAAGAGTATCCTTTCAGAATAACGCCCTATATGGCGCTTCGTCCCCATTTCTATACAAAAGTGAATTTAGAAGGATTAATTGACCTCTCGAAATATTTGAACTATGCCACTACCGGAATTCTCGGGTACCCTTGGATTAAAGCGCGCTGCGCACCTATTGCGCCGCGCAACCTTTGGTGCAACAAAAGCGCAGATCGATTCCTTCGCCACCTTCACACCAGCACAGGCAATCAACGCAATATTTCACCAGGTACTCCCTGATGCTCCCCTGCCTATTGATCCTAAAACAGGAACCGAGTGGGTGATATCGGGTGTCACCGATGCAAACAGCGAAAACCTCGACGAATTCTTCAAGCGTTGGTTCATTGGTCAGATGATGAGTGCCGGTGTATCACCTACTTTATCACTCTCCTACTCGGCACGAGAGCGACTGGTCTTCTTCCTTCACACGCATTTTACGACCATTACCAGTACCGTTGGAAATACGCGTTCGCTCTACTTTCAGAACGCACTGTACAGACTGTTCGCGATGGATGGACTTTCATCGGATCCGGACGTGAACATCAAAACCCTCACCGTAAAAGTGAGTGTCGACAACGCCATGCTACGCCTTCTCAACGGAAACGAGAACGTGAAGGGAAGCGTTAACGAAAATTACGGCCGCGAACTGCTTGAATTGTATACCATCGGCCGCGGATTGGAGGGAGCACTTCCCGCTTCCCCAGGGCCGGGGGACTACATCATGTACACCGAACAGGATGTACGCGCTGCTGCACGTGTACTGTCGGGCTGGGATGTAAACGACGATTTTGAAACCATTGCCGGTGCAGTAATCGATGCCGATACGGATTTACCACGCGGCACAGTAAAGGGCTCAGTGAATAATGCCTCTGCTCACGACAACGATCCTAAACAGTTCAGTGCGCGTTTTGGCGGCGCGGTGATTCAGGGTGATCCTGCTTTGATGGCCGGTGGCAGTCCCACGGAGGCAAGCGCGTTAGATGAAATCGTCCAGCTTGTCGATATGATCTATGCCAAACCTGAAACGGCACGGAATATCTGCTGGAAGATATATCGCTTCTTCGTGTATGCGCCACATACAACGGCCGAATGTGTCGCGATTGATAGTGCGATCGTTGCCGAAATGGCCAACACGCTGGTGGCCAACAACTACAAGATCCTTCCTGTAATAGAAAACCTGCTGCGGAGTGTTCACTTCTACGAAGCAACTGCCGGCACGGTAACCGACGATAACTTCGGCGGAATCATCAAGAGCCCGCTTGATCTCGTAATTCAATCCATGCGCTTCTTCGGTGTGCCGGTGTCGGATATGGCGACGTCGACTGACGCGTTCTACGAGGAGACTGGCGAAGTGATTGATTATGTCCGCAGTCAGGCCATGAACTTCTACGAACCTTACGACGTGGCCGGTTACGATGCCTTCCACCAGTTCCCGATATATCACCGCTATTGGATTACGCCTAACACGCTCGCCAATCGCTACGCCTACGTGCGCAACCTCATCACCTCCAGTGAGCCGGGTATGCTCAAGGCAAACGTGTTCGAATTTGTAAAGAACAACATTCCCAACGCGACGGCTGCTGATGCGCGCTTGCTGGTGATGGCGCTCGCTGATTATCTGTTGCCGGTTACTGACAACCTCACCTTCGATGATGCCGCTGATGATGTCTCGGGACTCACGGCCAAGCGGGTGAACTACTTCAAAGAACGTTTCCTCCAAACGTTCGATGAAGCGTACTGGACCACGCGCTGGAACGAAGGTGCCGGTGACCTTCAGGATCAGCTCGAATATTTGTTTAACGCGATGATGCAGTCGCCGGAATACCAACTAGCCTAACGCCAATCCATGAACCGATCAAGACGAGATTTTCTCAAGAAGCTGCCGTTGGCCATGAGCATACCATTTACCATTGGTGGTATTCCTATGCGCGTGCTGGGGAAGGAAAATTCACTTGCACAAATGGCTGCTGCCAGTAACAACGACCGCGTACTCATCATCCTGCAGATGCATGGCGGTAATGATGGCTTGAATTGTCTTATTCCCGTCGAGAAATATGATGAATATTACAGCCGTCGGGCAAATATCGCCATCCCTGCGAAAAACAGCGCGCGGCGGTTTGTACATCTCGACACTACCATTGCGTCGGATGCTCAAGTGGGTTTGCACCCCGACATGCTCGCGATGAAAGGTCTTTACGATAAGGGTAGGCTGGCCGTTGTGCAAGGTGTTTCCTACAAGAATAATAACGGATCTCACTTTCGGGGCCGCGACATCTGGTTCATGGGTGGGTCCGTCGATGACTACTATCAATCAGGATGGGTGGGTCGATATCTTCAAAGCGAATTTGCTCCAAAGAAATATCCTGAAGACTTCCCCAACAGTGACATGCCCGATCCGCTCGCCATCGAGATGGGCAATGATGTGTCGTTGATCTTCCATCAGCAGGGCAACATACCAACCTCCATCTCAATCAACGACCCGGCAAGTTTTGCCGAACTGGTTGGCGAGCTCGAAGGATTCATAGATGAAGAAGTTGATCCGCGCGGTATTCCTCCTGAATATCTTACCGGTTCACCTTACTATAAGGAACTCGATTGGATCCTCAGCCTCGAAGATAAGTCGAAGGATTACGCCCAGCGCTTGTATGAACTATGGCTCGCGGGCGGCAATTCATCCGTGACCTATCCAGAAACCTATCCTTTCAACGCACCGAAGGGAAGCATGCGCAATGGACTTTCGCCACAGCTGAAGATGATTTCACGTTTGCTGGCAGGTGGTTGCAAAACGAAAGTGTTCCTGGTTAAAATCGGTGGCTTCGACACGCACGCCGACCAGGTTGAGAAATACGATCCAACGATGGGTTCACACGCAGCACTGATGTATCACATCTCCACGGCTATGGCTGCCTTCCAGGATGACCTGCGGGCGCGCGGTATTGAAGAACGCGTTCTGAGCGTGACGACATCTGAGTTTGGCCGTCGCATCGATTCCAATGGCAGCTTTGGAACAGACCACGGTACCGGTGGACCGTTGTTCATCTTCGGCCGCGGCGTAGAACCCGGTGTTGTGGGCACGGTGCCAGACCTGAACACGGGCAATGTAGAGATGCAGTACGATTACCGTCTGATATACGGAAATATCATGCGCGACTGGATGCTGGTAGACGACACACGGCTTAACGAGATATTCCCGGGATTGATGACGCCTGCGGGAACCACCGACGGCGTAGTCTTCGAACAATTGCCATTGGCGCAGAAATCAATTACCAGTACGGAAGGTTTCATCGGCGATCGCTTTTCGCTCAAGGATTGTTATCCGAATCCTGCCAAGGAGAAAACAACCGTGCACTTTATGCTCAACAGTACCTATCAGGTAAACGTTAACCTTATGAACAACATGGGTAAACAGGTGAAGGTAATGGTCGATGGTATGTACGAACCGGGTGAGCACCGTGTGGAAGTAGATCTCACCGGGGTTCCGGCGGGCATGTATGTGTACCAGCTGAAGACCGGATTTTTTAAAGACTCGAAGAAGCTCGTGATCACGAAGTAGCACATTGGCAATTATTGTAACAACGAAGACTCCAACCCCATGAAAAAAACCACACTCCTCGCCTGCTGTCTGTTGATAGCATTCACGGTGTTCAGCCAGGAGAAGAAACGCAAGGCTTCGACATACAACAAGAAAAAGCAGGAAAAAGGAGATGTCAAGTTCCTGGAGAAGCAATGGTGGCTCGGTGTCAAGGCCGGGGCAAACTGGTCGAAGGTCAATGTAATGGATCGCTATTCCGTGATCTCACCAACGAACTATGAACTCACCAGCATCAGCAAAAAATATGACAACTTTGGTTTGGCCGGTTCGCAGGCGTCGCTCGAGGTGTCATTCTACTTCAAGGGGTTCTTGCTGAGCTTTCAGCCCACGTATCAACACACGCGCTTTTCGTACACAACACACTACGAATGGACTTCCAGCGAGGAGGAAAACGATCGTGTTGAACTCGACTACTATCAGGAACAAAAGATCGACTATGCCGTATTTCCCCTGATCATAAAATACGACATCGCCGGTAATAAAGTCAGACCGTATGTACAGGCCGGTATCTATTCCGCCATGCGCCTCAACGCCACCAAAGCGCTTAGCACCAGCGGCGTGGATTATGCTGCGGGCGGAGAGAACGAATTCAAAACAGAAACGATCGACGTAGGTGTCGACGATCTGTTTGCGAAATATCATTGGGGCTTGCTGGGAGGCGTCGGCGTGAACTACAATTTCAAGAATCACGTGCGACTCAACCTCGACGTGATGTACAAACTGGGTATGAGCAACATCACCTCGACGGAAAACCGCTATGGAAGCGACCGGCTCGCGGGTGTGGGCGATGCGATGGACGATATGAAGCTCGACAACCTGTCTGTTTCGTTAGGCTGCCTTTTCCCGCTCCGCTTCCTGCAGAGCTCATTGCAAACTCTCGACCGTTAATTCACCGATCATGAAACACTACATACACGCCATTCTATTTTGCTTTGCAGCAGCCGGTCTGACTTCGTGTTCGGAAGAGGAGAATCCTCAGTTTGACAAGGATACATTCACGAAGATCTACGACAACAACAAGTTCAACTCTTCGAACTTCGCGATCGACATGCGCCAAACGCCCGACGGCGGATTTCTGATTCTGGGTGGGCGCATCATTCCGGATGACTCCATCTATACGGGGATCTACCTGATGAAGGTGGATGAGTTCGGCAACTTTGTAAGAGAAATCGAAGTTGACGGCACGTCGGTAAATCCGGTTGCCAGCCTGGCGACCTTCCAGACGAAGTATTATTTTGTTTGCACGGACCGTTCTTCGCTCCAGGCACAGGTTGCCAGCGTGGATGCCAACCTTGAAGCCGTAACGATAACACCCGTGCAAGGAGGTCTTTCCTATCCCGCAGCTGCTTCGTTTATCGACAACAATTTCGTGGTTGTCGGCTATAACAATGTGGATCGCCTCACAACTATGTCGATCGTATCTCCGGAAGGAGGCGTGTTAGCTTACAAAGGATTCATGATTGAACCCGGCGACGCTGTTGAACAGCCCATCATGGACCACTTTGTGCGTACAGGCCGCAAGTTTCCCTTCGCTGTAGGCAAAGCACCCAATGGCATGTACTACTTCAACGGATTCTACAATTACACCTTCTCTCTGGTGTTTACCGACATGGTTGCAGATGATCCGAACGGTGTCGTGCAAGGAAGTCTTAATGATGGAGGTTTCAGCGCAATTACCCCCATCAGTGGTAACAAGTTCGCAGCCGCCCGTTTTAATTTCGGCGATAATTACCTGATGCCGAATCGCGAAATCCCTACATCGGGAATTTCTTCAAGCTCCAAGCTGGGGGGTTATAGTTTGCCCGAGATGGTAGCCAATGCCAAGGTGCGTATCGTAAGAGCCACAGTAGATCAGAAAAACATCCTGATCTATGGAACAGATACCAAGTCGAAGCAGATTGGGCTTCTGTACTATAACGAATCTACCGGAGAGTTTATCAACAGCCGGTACCTGGGATTTTCCAATCCGTTTGAGATTGTCAGCATGACGCAAACAGAAGATGAAGGTCTTGCGGTTTGTGGCATGACGCAGGTGGCTGGAAGGTTCGGACGCATCACGGTGTTCAAGATCTCGAAAGAACAATTGCAACAGGACGTAGCTGCATTGATGCCGTAGGTATTGATCCCGTAGGTATTGATCCCGTTGGTATTGATGCCGTAGGATCGCCTTGCATTGATGCCGTTGGTATTGATCTTGTAGGGATCCCACATCGGCAGCCCGCGCATTTGGATATACGACGCGTGTCGACCGAACGTGTAATGTGAAATACGCATTTGTCCGACGCGCAACGCACAAAACGATGTTCGTTCGAACGCGCGAAACAATATGAACAACGGGCGTGCATTGCGCGCGGAAATCATGATGAAATTCCATTGAACGCGCATGCCCCCGCACGCCCGCGTTGACGAAAATTCATCGGGCTGCCGATGTGCGATCCCTACCGGATCAATACCAACGGGATCGTTCGATTGCATGTGCTGCCGATGTGGGATCCCTACGGGATCAATACCAACGGCATCAACGCAAACCGGTACCTACCTGCGGGATCAAATACAGGGTTCCTTCCCGGCTTTTTCATAACTTCGCGCCAATCAAACATCTATGACCCTTCAGGAAAACGTCGACCTGCGTTCATATAACACCTTCGGCATTCAGGCATCCGCCAGATACTTTACTTCGCTTCGTAGCACAGAAGATGTTCAGTCGCTGCTGTCGTCGTCGCTATTTCACCAAAATCCTCACCTCATATTGGGCGGAGGCAGCAATATGTTGTTCACCGGTGATTACAACGGTATGGTCGCGCGCATGGAACTGAAAGGCATTCGGACCATCGACGAAACTGCTGATCACGTCACGCTTTTCGCGGGCGCGGGCGAGAATTGGCATGGGTTTGTCATGCATTGTGTGGCGAATGGCTACGGGGGTATTGAGAATCTTTCCTTGATTCCGGGCACTACGGGAGCCGCGCCTATGCAGAACATCGGGGCGTACGGCGTAGAGATCAAGGATGTGATCACGTCCGTAGAGGCCGTGGAGAAACACACTGGCTTGCATAAGGTTTTCAGCCATAGCGATTGTGCCTTTGGTTATCGCGAGAGCATCTTCAAACAGCAGGCGAAAGATCAATATATCATTACAGGCATCACCCTGCGCCTTACCAAACGCAATCACGTCCTGCATTTGCAATATGGTGCTATCCAGGAGACGCTTCACCAAATGTCGATCGCCGAACCAAGCATCCGCGACGTAAGCCAGGCGGTTATTCACATTCGCGAAACAAAGTTGCCAGATCCCGCAAAAGTGGGCAATGCCGGAAGTTTTTTCAAGAATCCTTCAATTTCGTCTGACGCGTTTAACACACTTAAAGAAAAATATCCCGCGATTCCGTCATATCCATCAACAGAGGGACTGGTAAAGGTTCCTGCCGGATGGCTTATCGAACAATGTGGATGGAAAGGCAAGCGATTTGACAACATTGGTGTTCATCCTCTTCAGGCGCTTGTATTAGTCAATTACGGCGGTGGTGAAGGAAGTAAGATATGGGATCTGGCGATGCAAATTCGCGATAGTGTGATAGCCAAGTTCAACATTGCTTTGCATCCGGAAGTTAACATTGTGATGCCGTGATGACACGATGATAAGCGTTGAAGCGTGCTTGCATCACCTGTAAAAAATATCAAGTCATCAAAAATTTTCAACCAAATATTTTCATGAGTAAAATATTTGTTATAACTTTTCGTATCGTTTAACAAAAAATTAAAAACGCTATGGCAAAAACAGCGAAGAAGACAGCTAAAAAGGCAGCAAAGAAAACTGCTAAGAAAGCTGCTAAGAAAAAGAAGTAATTAGGCAAGGCCTAAAGAAACTTGCGAAGGGAAGTAATCAGATTACTTCCCTTTCGTTTTTTATTGCTGTTGGTGTCATCTCATTCGCGCAATCTTCAACCTGAAATGCGCTTCAAATCGAACATTCCTCGTTGATTGTAGTAGAAAGGTAATTCACCGTCTAACCGATGGTGTGCTGAAATCCAGTATAAGGAGGCCACGGAGAAATTTTTGTTTTCAGGCGTAGTTTAATATGAAGGGTCGTTCTTTTATTACGGTAATGGTAGTAGAGTGCGCCCTTTGTAGGATGGTTAAGCCAGAGGCCGGGAGGAGATCGTGCGCCTTGTGAGCCAACGTGTCACCGCTACGCGATGAACGGGAATTTGTCGCACCGAACGCAAAAGCAGCGCAGCCGAACTGTTTGTGCGGTAGTTACTACCTCGTGTACTCAACCTGGCTTCGGTGCGTAGCAGCGACATGTGGCCCGATAAGGACTACGATCTCCTCCCGGCCTCTGGCTTAACCATCCTACAAAGGGCGCACTCTACTACCATTACCGTAATAAAAGAACGACCCTTCATATTAAACTACGCCTGAAAACAAAAATTTCTCCGTGGCCTCCT
>DATHKA010000104.1:0-30928 GCA_035489615.1 Chryseolinea sp. | reverse complement strand
AAGGTGCCGGAGTGATCGGTCAGTAGCGCGTTGACCGTATCGCAACCGAGGCTGTTCGGATTATTCTTTTCATGACTATAATGCGTGAACACGCCCGTTATGGGGTCAAGCCTGTCAAGTCCGTGATAAAAGGGAGCGATCCAAATGAACCCTGCACTGTCTGCCGCGATGTTCTCGATGTGGTCGAGACTCAATGAATTGACCTCGGCATCATGCTTGTAGGCCACAAAGGTGCGGCCGTCATAGCGGAACAGACCTTGCCCGGTTCCTAACCAGAGAAACCCCTGGCGATCCTGCGTCATTCCCTGTGCTGTGGTTGTGATAATGCCCTGCGCATCGTGAACAAGGTTTAGTGAAATACCTTGAGCAAACGTCAGGACCGGCAGTACAAACAGTACCGATGTGAGGGCGACCCAAATCGAACGGAAAGTCATCTTTGTAAGGTAAGCCAAACCCTTGATTGGAGCGGTCGGCGTGTTCTTATAATTGTCATAAAGAACAGTGGAACCTCAGCGTGGAACAATGCCCTTTTTCCAGTATAATAATTTACACCAAAAAGGGTAGAAGGGCTTCTTTAAATCCAGACTCAGGAGGGCACAGAGTTTTTTTTATGAAGCTTATCCGGGCTCATCTCTTCGCTGGAAGATCATAGGTATGGACAGATGCTGCACTTAGCCGAACTTCAAGGCTTAATCCGGAGGCCTGGAGGCGGGCCATATAGGTTGATATCCTGTGCTTTCGATCGCTACGCGACGAAAATCTGACGTGCCATGTTTACAATTCAGCGTTACTTCCGGTATGCGGGTGATCATCTTCCATGCGAACGCCAGTAGTACCAACGCGCAGCGTTGTGAGCAGGCAATGTTTTATAATATCCCGGCCCTCCTCCAGGCCTCTGGATTAAGCCCCCAAGTTCCATTAAATGCAGCATCTGTCTGGCCCTACAACTTACCACCGAAGAGATGAGCCCGGATAAGCTTCATAAAAAAAACTCTGTGCCCTCTTGAGTCTGGATTTTCCTTTGCGTCCTGGCAACCTTAACCATTGTCACCAGGACGCATCTGAAAGGGTTCAAACCTTAATGTTCAATTTCCGGTTTTCAATTCCGAATCGTACCAGCGCACTTTTCTCGAGAAGTACATCAACAGACCGATGATCATGAACAATCCGATACTGCCAATAAGCAGCGAGTAGTCCTGTTCCTGTATGATGACAAAGATGAACGTGTAGAAAACTGCCAGCAATGCTGAAAAGAGAGTCACCAGCCTGCGCACCACCAGGAAGGTTCGCGAGTAAAATGTGATGAGGGTTATCGTGGCGACCGAAGCCAGCAGATACGCAGCGTTGTAGCCCATGTGTTCTGATATGCTGAGCAGCAACACGTAGTATATTGTGAGGGCCGCTCCGACGAGAATGTATTGGAAGGGATGAATGCGTACGCGTTGTGTGATCTCGACCAGGAAGAGTGCCATGAAGGTGAGGAGAATAACCAGCACACTGTATTTCGATGAACGGATACTCTTCTGATATTGGTCGACAGGCACCATCAGTCTCACACCAAAGTCGGCGTTTTCGACTGACTCATCGCCGTTCTTCCATTGCTGCGGAAAGGGACGGTTGAAATGCAGCACTTTCCATTCGGCTTTGAACGCATCGGTCGTGACTTCGCGGTGTTCAGGAAGGAACTCGCCATCGAAACTGGGATCGGCCCACGGACCCTCTATGCGCACGGTGGTGGATTTACCCACTGGGGTGAAATAGAGGCGCTCGCTGCCTTTGAGTTTGAGTGCGATGTCGACTTTTCCGACGAAGTCGGAGGCCCCGGTAGCAGGTACTTTCACAATGATTCCGTTTCCGGCGACGCTATGGGTAACGACTGCCGGATTTTCGTAACTGGAGTTTGTCATGGAGGAAGCAACAGACGAGACCTTTACGCCGATGTTACTGGAGGGTTCTGCTGTGAGACTCTTTCCGTTTACCTGGAATGAGAGCGAGTCGCTGATGCCCCGTACATCAGTTATGCCGAAGACCAGGTAAGCGTCTTGCCATTGGATAGCGTCTTCGGTGGCCGCCAGATTCTTAAAATCCGGTGCCTGGAACGTAGCGTTGATGTTGAGCGCTGATTGATAGACCACCGCGTCGAAGAGTCCGCGCGAGAGCTTTTCGGGCGTTACAACCCCTGTCACCTGCAGCGATTGAGGGAGGAAATACGCCTTCTCTAAATGTTCACGGATCTCTTTTCCGTCTTTGCCGAGATCAATGACTTCTTTCACCACGAATGGTACGACCAATATGGGTCCGGAAAGCGTTTGGGGTCCCGACCACTTGTCGGATACTTCGCGTATCATTTCTGCTGACCGGTCCTGTCGCTCTTCGATGATATGGTCGATCCATTCGCCCGGGATAAGTAAGATGATTACGAGAAACCCGATGCTGGCGAGCTTTACCATGATCGATTCCTGCAGCCAACGGTTGAAGCGTTCGATAATGCCGAGAGGAGGAGTTAAGTTTTCCATATGTTGAATTGTTTGACGTTTAATGGGCAGAAAGAATAATCTTAATTAATATAGAAAGTACTTTTAAATTGAAAGTAAACGCACAAAAAAAATCACTTTTGTTGTTTGATTACGCTCTCGAGGGCATCGATGTGCTTTTTGAACGCCGTACGTCCCCGGTCGGTAATCTTGTATTTCGTATTGGGTTTTCGATCGACAAAAGATTTGGTCACGGCCACATATTTCTCGCGCTCGAGGGCTTTGATGTTCGACGCGAGGTTGCCGTCGGTGACGTTCAGCAATTCCTTCAGTGCACTGAATTCAAATCCATCATTCGCCGCCAGCACAGACATGATCTGCAGTCTGATGCGATGCTCCAGTACTTTATCCAGTTGTTCGAACGGGTTCTTCACGAATCGTATTTGTTGTACAATATGGCACCATATATTATATGAAGCACGCCGAATCCGATTGCCCAGAAGAGTAGTCCAAAGCCGGGATAGAGGGCGCAGATGAGCCCCAGTATTATTTCCGAGAATCCGAGATACCGGATCTCATCGACTGTATTGGTGCTCCCATGGATGAGTGCAAGCCCATAGAATAGGAGACAGGAAGGTGCGGCCAGTCCGAAGTGTCCGGTGTACAGCATGATCAATGTGAATAGGCCACCCGTTATGAGGGGGATAGCAATCTTTTGCAGAAGCAACTTACTGGCCGGAGTCCACAGTTTCGTATTTTGTTTGAGGGTTTTTCGTTGGGTAAGCCAGAGGCCGGTCGCTACGGACGAACCGAGAACAACACACGCGATAAGGATAAGTTCGAGGAGGGTCGCCGGCTCGTTGATGGTTTGCGTGCGGTAGTCGAATGGTGATCGCGGATATTGAATAAGGAAGTACGCGGCTGTAGCGCCGCCGAGGGCGTAAATGCCAGCGAGGATACCAGAAAAACCACTCAGGGAGATGAATTTTGCCGACCGGTCCATCATGCTGCGGATGGAGGCGAGGTCTTTTTCGTAGTCGGAAACGTCCTTCATTAAAAAGTACTTTGGATTACAAAGTAAATGAACGGAGATGAGCCTGGCAATGTTTCGGGAAATTATATTTTTTGGAACACCGGCCGGGAGGGACTTCTAAGTGCCCTTGACATTGGTGGGGAATTCTTCGGCGGCAATCCTGATCATTTGGGTGTTTGGCCGTGAATTATGAGTAAAAACAGCCTGTTTTTTTTGGCGATTTAACGCGCAAGTCCTTAATATTGCACTCCCTTTTAGGGTACAGTCCTCCTTAGCTCAGCTGGTTAGAGCATCTGACTGTTAATCAGAGGGTCCTTGGTTCAAGTCCAAGAGGAGGAGCAGTGAGAATCAGGCAGTTACGACCAATATCGTGACTGCTTTTTTTTGCGGTTTACACGTTGGTAGACACCCACCTAGGGTTCACCTTATCCCCGACTAGAAATATTTTTTTTACGGGCATTTTTTGGCGGCCGGTAAGAATCGGTGAATATTCGTAAGTGAATAAAACCTAAACATGCTAAAAATACCCTCCCGCAAGCAAATAGCCGACGCTTTAGACGTTACTCCTGAGACGGCAACAAAATTCCTAAAGTCGGCGGGAATCAGTAATCGTATTCTCAATTCAGCGGACGTGGAAACATTGAGAAAGAATTGTCATCCCCTATTTTTTCAGATGTCACGTGAAAAGCTCGCAAAAATTTATCGAAGACACCCGGAGACATTGGCGAGCGACTTAAAAGAAATTGGAATTGATCACCAAAGCAAATTGTCATTTACTGATCTCCAGAATATCTATTGGAAACTAGGGTTGCCCGACTGGATTCTGCCTTTTGGAATTCAAAATGTTGCTCCTGCAAGGACGGGTGTTAAAAAGTTCTATTCGCAAATCGGGGTTACAATGACAGAGAAATGGTATGATTTCTATTATAAAACCCTTGGAACCGCTGACATTGTGCAAAGTTCCGAAAGTACGAACTCCACTGAGCTGCAGTATGTGTGGAATGCACCTCGATAATTTCTCGGCGAACATCGAAATTTTCTCGAAAAACGATCTCTTTTAGGCTATCACATCGAGCAAATCTCGGCTGTATTTTTATTGTAATTTCCCGTTGCTTCATTGCTTCTGTGATTTAATTATCAAGAGCAATGGAGCTAAAATTGATTAACGCAGAGGAGCTAAAAGCTATACTTTATCCTGTCATTAGGCAGGCCTTAAGTGAAATATTGGCTGGCAAGACTAAACCCGATGCAGAGGATTTAATCTCTTTCAAACAGGCCTATACGCTTTTGGGTATGGCCCCATCTACGTTGTATAATCTCGTATCGCAACGTCGTATCCCCAATTCAAAAAAAGGTAAGCGCCTCTATTTTAGTAAAAAGGAGCTGTTGGCGTGGATCGATTCTGGTAAAAGAAAAATCTTGCAGTAATCAAGTCTTGCTATGAACGGGAACAGAGTGACCCACAAGAAGTACTGCGAACGCTGCGGAGTTGAATTCCGAGCTGGACTTGCGAGTTCACGATTTTGTAGCGCTAGATGCCGGGCGGCAAGTTGGCGTTCGGAAAAGAATTTGCCAGTGTCAGAACGCGAACGGCAAATTGATCGCCTTGAATCGACACAACAAGAACCTCAGACTCGCCCGAATAAGGTTAGTGCCGAAACGCAGTTTTTGATGGACTTCTGGGAAGAGAGGGCTGAATATTGGGAGAGAGCCTACATGGATGAACGAAAAGTTTCAATGGAATGGGAAGAGAAGTACGACTGCACAGCATCGGAGCTTCGCGACCAAGTATTGAATCAAAAGTTACTCAATCGTAAGATAGAAATCTTTGAAAAGTCTAAACCGTCCGGCCTGAACGGACTGGCTGAGAATCCTTTGTTAATGAAACTTGCGGAGCACGTCGGTCCAGCGCTTGCCGACTTAGTTACCCGCCTGGGTGATGGCGATGTCAACTCGAAGGCAAAGCGAGCTAATCTCCGCCCAGGCGAATCTTCACATTATATTCAGTTGCCTCTAAATCTTCCTGAAGATCGCAGGATAAAGATTATAGAAATTATGCGTGACATGGCCGCGCTAAGTCTACAAGACCTAGATGTCATGGTCGATTCTATCTTAAAGGGCCTACAAGAACATCGTAGAGTCAATACTGATAATCAATGAAGTAAGAGAGAATTGTTCAATGGCAAATAACGGAAAAAGCCAGGGCTCGAAAACCTGGCTCTTAAAGTTGGATTTAATAAGTAATTCTGTATGACAAATCTCGACAAATTAATTGATACTCTCAAAGAGCAGAATCAGCACAAAACTATCTCGAATAAGAGCTCCATTTCTAGCTCATTAAATCCGATTATCAGCAATGCCACTATTGAGCTGGTGCGTGAGCTTCCTATCGCAGACGTAGTGCGCCACTACGTCGAACTGAAAAAATCGGGAAGTTCGTATACAGCCCGCTCCCCCTTTACTGACGAAAAAACTCCTTCGTTTTTTGTAGTCCCTTCAAAAAATATTTTCAAATGCTTTAGCAGTGGGAAAGGAGGCGATGCGATAAGGTTCGTAATGGAGAAAGAGAACTTGCCATATCCGGAAGCCGTCAAGGACATATGCAGCAAATGCAACATCCAGGTGGAGTATGAAAAGCACTCGGCTCTAAAACATGCTCCAGATAACTCTGAGCAATTGTACTCAATCAATCAAGATGTGGCCAATCATTATGCTGTTGAGTTACTCAGTTTAAATGATAATCATCCGGCATGCATAGAGCTTTTCGGCAGGCGACAGTACACGAGAGACACTATTCTTCAATGGCAAATAGGCTACGCTCCTGGTAATTCAGATAGTTACAATCCAGGCGATTGGCGCTTTCTTGCAAAATCAATTAAGAACGACGGGCATAAAGAACGGCTCATTGAATTGGGGCTAGTTACCGTCAAGAATAACATTTGCTACGATGCTTATAGAAACCGACTGATGTTTCCGATCATCGATCATCGAGGCCGCTATTGTGGATTTGGCGGTCGGGCCCTAGATCCTGATCAGTTTAATCCTAAATATGTTAATAGCATTGAAAGCAAACTCTTTAACAAATCAAAACTATTGTATGGTCTCAATTTTGCGGTCAGCGCAATACGCAAAAAGGGGTTTGCAAATCTCGTTGAAGGATATACTGATGTGATTAGTTTCCATCAGGCTTCGCTAGACAACACTGTTGGTACGTGTGGCACTTCCCTTACTGAAGATCAATGCAGGTTATTAAAGAAATTCACCAGCCATGTTAAACTCTTTTATGACGGCGACGAAGCTGGAAAAAATGCTACTCTACGAGCAATTGATATTCTGATTGCCACTGGTATTCAAACAAGCGTGGTTCCAATGCCCGCAGCTAGTGGTACCAAAGTTGATCCCGACGAATTAGTTCGAGTGTTCTCAGTTTCAAAGAAATAAATCCAAAAATGGTTATGCTTGACGGGATAAATTCGTTGGAGGACTATATCGATCGGTATCAAACGGATGGCGTCATATGGAAAGCTACGTCGTTGTTATCGGACATCGCTCCAACCGATGTAAGAAGGCACGATAACGTTATGGTATTGGTTCACACACTTTCTCTGGTACTTCAGCCAATCCTAAGGGATGACTACATAAGAAAGATAAGTGGCTTATTTAGTATTAATCACAAAACTCTGCAAAAACTGGTTAACGAGACTTTGCAGCTTTCGAAAAAGAAAACCGAAGTCAACCGCCTCGCACGAAAAAATAATACGACAAAATTGGAAGGTGATCCGACGATCTTCCGATTTTTTACCGAGCTAATTGCAGTAAAAAAGGATGGCGAAAATATTTTCAAAGGGATCAAAATTGACAAAGTCAAGTTTATCGAGCTGCTCTCACACTTTGGTTTCGCGAGATTTGAGCCGAGTTCAACTGAAGACGGAACGTTTATTTTTGTCAGAATAACCGATAACGTAATAAAGACCGTCAGTAGAGATCAGATTATTGACTTTCTTGAAACCTTTATTAGAACAAGGTATCGCTTTTCAGATGCCGGATACCAATATACAGACGCGGATATTCTGTTGAATCACTTTTACGAACGAATTAATCATCATTTTAGTCAGGATCTTTTCGCCAGAGTCCGCACCACAGAAAGAATAGTTATTCATTCTGATTCGAAGGATACGACCTTTCTCTATTATAAAAATGGCTATGTGGAAATTAGCAGCCGAGGCATGTTACTGCGTAAATACGATGAAATGGACGGATCAATCTGGGAGCATCAAATGTTAGACAGAGACTTCGTGCTAAGCGATGTCGAGCTTGAAGTAGAAAATCACATACCGATTGGAAGCAGTCCAGACGCTAGTGGCAAGGCTATAAATGTCATGAAGGCCGGCCTTTTTGCGGATTTCTGTTACAAGATTTCCAATAGTGATTTTGGACGATTCAAATCTCTGTGTAGCATTATAGGTTACGTAATACACGCCTATTATCAATATGGATTAAAAGCAATAGTTCTTACTGATAGTACAATCAGCGAAGAAAGTAATGGAAGAACTGGCAAGACGTTACTTGCAAAAATGATTGGAATGGTGCGCTCGTCCACCGAGATCAACGGCAAGGATTTTGATAGCAGTGATCGGCGCAAGTATCAAAATATCGAAATTGGTACACAAGTCATTCATGTAAATGACGTAAAGCATCGAGGAAAGGGTAAGTTCGAGATTGAGGATGTTTTTAACGACATAACCGAAGGCGTTATGGTAGGAAAGCTATATAGGGCGCCATTCAGGCTGTTTGCCAAGATGATGTTCTCCACAAATAGGACCTTGAACATTCAGGGCGACAGCCAAAAGGACAGAGTTGTTGAATTTGAGCTTTCATCGTTCTTTAATGCAGAAAATAAACCTGACAAGTACTATGGCCAATGGTTCGGCCGCGATTGGGATGCCGCTGAATGGAATAAATTTGACAATTTCATGTCCTCGTGCGCACAAGCTTTTCATCAATTCGGAATAATTCCACCGGCTGAAATCAATTTGGGTGAACGCAAATTGGTAAACCATACTTCGCCAGAATTTATACAGTTTATGGATGAAATACGAGACAATTTGAAGTCCTTCGGAATGCCATGGCCAGGGTATTTTCAGGGGGCAGAAACAGGCCCAAATGCTTCTTGTGAGATTGGAGAATTTGAATTTGATAAGAAACGTCTATACGAAAGATGCGTCAGCGAAATCAAAGAATTAAGGGAACAAAAATGGTTCACTAGTAGGCTCTTTTATAAGTGGCTCAATCTATATTCCAAAGCTAGATTTGGGATTGATAAGCCGAGCGAGCGGAAAAGTAATGGTGCCTACCTAATCAGGTTTGCTCCTGAAGATTGACAGCTCTCTTAACTACTTTATTCTTTTGTATTATCTAAAGAAGATCAGAAATTACGCACTGTACTTAATCAGTTAGATGACAGCCAGGCACTTACTTCAGTACGGAATGAGTGCAGAATCAGGGTGGAAGGATTAATTACGCTCTTGGAGAGATAGCGAGTGCTAGAAACTCCGCACTCTATACACTCCGCGCGCTGCATTCCGCACTGTATAAAGCATTGATTCATATCAGAGTGGACAGAAAAGTGCAGAAATCGCATCTGTCATTTCCCGGTGGTCGGTTGGACCGCCCGGTGACCGGTGTTTTTCGGTACCGCATTTGTTCCTGTAGTATAGCTATTGATGGAGCACCGCGCCACACCACGAGGGGGTAAGACAGCGACAGGGTGGCTCATTTCAATTCAGACCTTTCCGTAAAGGTCTCGATCCGGACCAGGATGGGACGCGTCTGGCCAGTGGCGGATGGCTATTTTACGGGTAATAGAATCCGTCTTCCACGAAAAACAGAACCCGTGCGCGGAAAATAGAACGCATACGCACGTTAAAAGAAAAACGCGTACGAGAACGCTTTCGCGAAACTGTCCGCTGTAATAAGGATGCGTACGCGGAAAAAGGAAATGTTTCCGGCGGAAAAGGAAGGCCCTCCTACAAAGGGCATTTTGAGTCCGACAAGGAATGTTCCATCCGGATCAGGCGCGTTCAAACCGGATCGGGAACGTTCCCACGCCAGCGAATGTGCAATTTCCATTTCGGGATAATGCCCAGACTTTGAGTTTAAGCCTTGTGAACGAGCTTGGCCCTGTCTATTTCCGCCAGCGCTTCCTCGTAAAATTCAATGTCCGGATCAAGCCAATCTGCCTTTTTTCTTGCCCATTCTATCCAACTTACAAACTCCGTTGGCTCGATACCTTTCTTAAAACCTTTTTTCTCCAGTTCGTTAATGTAGTTCCTGATGATTTCTGCTTGGCTCCATCGATTAGCGTCGGCTACTAACCGTTTAAAGTCCGTGAACTCTTTCGCTTTGAGCTCCTCTCTTAACTTCCTCTTTTCAGCTTCAATTCTTTGTTGTGCCCACCCGTGCTCCAGCTCCTCTTGGTATTCTTTCAACTTCAGCCCCTCAATTTCCAAGGCGGCAATGAGCTTTGGAACTTGTCCCTCCAATTGAGTCTTACCATCAACCCATTGTCGGGTTTCCCATCGCCTCCTTATTCTTAGCGCCAGTTTACCGGTTAGTTTCAAGTCGGATCTAGTCCCATAAGTTTCTTGGACTTCGATTCGCTTACTCAATTCAACCAGAGAGATTTCCATCTTTTGTCCGAAGACGATTATGTAAGAGCAGTCTCTATCGATTTGAAAGTATGTCCTCGGATTTTAAGCGCCTTGATCAGCACAACATCCATGATCCGAAGGGCACGGTCGATGTTTGGTTTACTTACGCTAATTCTAAGATGGTTTGAGGACGTCCAAGCGATTCCACCTCTGTACCATGGGTTCTTTAACGCATCGGTCAGGCTAGCTTTCGCTTTCGAGATTAGTTGATCTGGCGCCGTGAGCTTATTGGGAACAACTAGATTCAATCGTTGATCGTTTTCTATTGCTTGTTTTAGGATATCGCGGGGTGGTGCATTTCCTTTATTGTGAACCGGGACAGCCAAAACTGAGTCGCCGGTAAAATTGCTTGATAGCGGCGGGCGTGCTGGAACGTTTTTTTTAAACTTGACCCTTTGCCAGTATCCGGCAGGTGGAATGGGGACATTTAGTTTTTTGCACAGTTTTACTACTTCATTATCTGCGATAGCAAACTTCTTAGCAACAGAAGACCTCGATTGAGTCCAAACCAACTCATAGAGTTGCTCTCGCGTAATATTGCCTGGATCCATAGAATTTATCTTAAATTGAGGGTTGCGATAGTTAGAGCCTATTCAAAGTTACCCAGATGATTTATTCGTTATGCGGTTCAAATTTATAACCTCTTCAGATCCGTTGGTAGGTAAAGTAATTGAACTGGGGAAGAAAAATTCAGGCACGCTCGGCATAATGCCACGAGACGCTTACATCGAACAGGCCAAATTAAATGTTTGGTGGCTGCTTACGATGGTGATAATCTTATCGCATATTGCCTTTTTCGAGTTGCACGGAAAAACGGGAGGATTGCAATTACGCAATTGTCCATAGATCCCGTCCATAGACGCACGGGCGCAGGAATGTTGTCGGATTGAAAAAAGTATAAAAGAAGTTTACTTGGGGATAGATTTTGATGAGAGTCGCCTTAAAGTAATCCAGACATTTTGCAACGGGCGTGGATGTATTCAGGTTGGTGTAGGGCGACGCTCGCCTTCCAAGTAGGTTAGTTCGGTGAGTAAATATTTGATGGCAAAGGAAGACCAATTGGAAAAGTCAAACGTATGTCAAGGACTCAGGAAAAAGCTCAACAAATCATTGACTTATTGCAACAAGGTACATCGTTATGAACAAATTATTGATGGGTTTTCAACTTAACGACTGCCTGAAGAACCCTTAGAACCAATAGAACGGCAACTCAACTTAGTTTAGGTCACTCAAATAATGGCAATTTTTGCAGGCTTTGTTGGCATAGATCGATATCAAGATCCGCACATCCGAGATTTAGCAGGTGCGAAGAGGGATGCAATTGCTTTGTGGGCATTGCTTTCAGATTCTATTCAAGATTTAAGTGCGACGATTCTTTTGGATGACAACGCCAGTCTTGACAACATAAATGATCTATTAGCCAAAACTTTAGATGCTGCCACAGTAGATGATATTGCAATTATAACCTTTGCAGGACATGGCACTAAGGACCATCGACTTGTTTGCGCTGATTCAAATTTCAGTATCCTTGCGGCCACAACTATAGGAATGGCCGACTTAGCTGCTCGTTTTCGTTCTTCAAAAGCGCGAGTAGTTATTTGTATTCTTGATTGTTGTTTTAGCGGGGGTGCCCCGGCGCGTGTATTAGAAGATTCGGTGATCCTCCGGGCTCTTGATCCGAAACTAGATGAAGTGGGAGGCAAAGGCCGAATTTTGATTTCAGCAAGCAATGTTGACGAACCCGCCCTGGAAGATCCGAAAACGCGTCATGGTCTATTTACAAAAGCACTAATAGAATGTCTGCAAAAAGCCGCTGCGCCCGTCAATATTCTTGCAGTGATTAACGAAACGATTCCCCTCGTCAGGGCCGCAGCAGCTCGTTTTGGTAGGACACAGACGCCTGTTTTGTTTGGATATGTTGAAGGCGAAATGTCTCTTCCCAAGATCCTGGCTGGCAACAATTTTATGGCTGCTTTTCCAGAAAGTTTTGGTGAAAAAATCTCATCAAACTTCCAAGACTTAACCAAGTATGGAATTGATCAGGGAGTGATTGAGTTATGGAAGAACCAATTCGCGGCCGGATTGAATTCTCTTCAGATGGCGGCAATAAATGATCACGGCGTCTTATTGGGAAACTCGTTATTGGTAGTTGCTCCAACAAGCGCGGGCAAAACGTTTGTTGGTGAACTTGCTTCTATCAAAGCCATCCAGCAGGGCGAAAAGGCTGTGTTTCTGCTTCCATACAAAGCTCTTGTAAACGAAAAATATGATGACTTTCAAGCCCTATATGGAGATCAGATTGGACTGCGCGTAGTACGTTGTAGTGGCGATTGGCAAGATCAAACGAGCGCCATTATAAAAGGCAAATACGACATTGCATTTTTCACATATGAAACCTTTCTAAACCTATCCTTAATTTATCCACACCTACTAAACCAAACTGGCTTAATTGTATTGGATGAAGGACAGTTCATAACGGATTCGCATAGGGGAATCGTAGTTGAACTATTATTAACAAATATTGTCAGTGTTCGCAAACGGGGAATTCATCCACAAGTTTTGGTATTGAGTGCGGTAATTGGAAATATCAATGGATTTGAAAAATGGCTAGATAGCGGAGTCTTACAAACAAGCGAGCGTCCCGTGCCGTTAATTGAAGGTGTATTGGATCGACGTGGCGTTCTACAGCAAAAAGATGTCGATAATAATGTTTCACTAATTCAGCTGGTTTCACAAGATCAAATCTTTGTTCGTCGAAGCGAGCCATCATCACAAGATATGATTGTGCCTTTGGTTCGACAACTTGTTTCTCAAGGTGAGAAAGTAATTGTCTTTCGAAATAATAGGGGTTCAACTGCCGGTTGTGCGGAATATCTTGCTAACGAATTAGATTTGCCTGCCGCACAGGGTGTCATAGACCTATTGCCCCAGGTTGATCCTTCATCAACTTCACAGAGATTAGTTCGATGCTTGGGGGGTGGAACCGCCTTTCATACAGCTGATTTAAAGAGAGAGGAGAGAAGTGTGGTAGAGAACGCATTTCGAAAACCAAATAGTAGCGTTCACGTACTAGTTGCCACCAGTACCATTGCTGCGGGAGTAAACACTCCAGCTTCCACTGTTATTATTGTTGAAACGAATTTTCCAGGGAAGATCCGTACACCGTACTCGGTCGCAACATATAAAAACATGGCGGGTAGAGCAGGAAGACTTGGTTACGAGAAGCAAGGAAGGACAATAATGCTCGCAGATTCTGCTGTGCAAAGAGAGCAACTTTTTCGTAAGTATGTTCAAGGATCTCCAGAACCATTTTCCTCTTCATTTGATCCAAACCATCCTGAGACATGGATGATACGATTGTTAGCGCAAGTCGATAAAATTGGCAGATCGCAAGCAATTGATTTAGTTGCAAACACCTATGGCGGTTTTTTGAAAAACCTATTCGACGCAAACTGGCAGCCCAGGTTTCAGGCCCAAATAGCTGTACTGATCAGAAGGATGGAGAAGGATGGGCTCATTGACGATTTAGGAACTGACCAAATTCAATTAAGCATGCTTGGCCATGCATGCGGACAATCTCCGCTTTCGTTGAATTCTGCACTTCGATTGGTAGAAATGTTAAATCGATTGGGAGGAAATAATGTCAGCGCCATGAGATTGATGGCCCTGGTTCAAGCCCTGCAAGAGCAAGACGATGACTATACTCCACTAGGGAGAGGGAGGTTAGAGTCAAGTAGGCCAAGTGAGGTCACTTCAAAGTATGGAGCGCAGATCACAGGGGCATTGCAACACCAAGCGCGGACAGATGAAATTTACTATGCCCGGTGCAAGCGCGCCCTAATATTGTATGACTGGACTAATGGAGTTTCTTTAGAAGATATTGAGAAAGCTTATACGCCAAATCCCTTCTCTCCCGTTGGGCACGGTGACATCAGAGGTTATGCAGACGCCACCAGATTCTATATTGGATCTGCCTCAAGAATCGCAGCAATTTTATTCCCTGGAATGGGCCCCACAGAAGTTGATATTGATAATTTGCTTACCAGACTTGATATAGGTCTACCCTCAGACGCACTTCAGCTGATAAAAATACCAATAACATTAGTCCGGGGTGAGTATTTAGCTTTATACAATGCAAATGCGAAGACGATAGAGGAAATTAGAACAATGTCAGAAGAACGCCTCTCTAAACTCGTTGGCGAAACGAGAGCAAAACAGTTACTGGTAGCTGTTCATAAAAAAGAACCTTAAAAAAGGTGTGATGAAGAAGCGCTATTAACTTTTCCGGTAGTTAAGCTCAAAAGCGTGCTTCAACATTCCTTCCGAAAATTCATCACTTCGAACAATCACTTCTCCCGATATTAAGCCTGGACCATCAGCGAGAACAATCAGCTCTTGATAGAATCCATTCGTCTCCTTGTCCAGTTGAAGGATACGTACCGCGGCAACCTCACCGATTCTTTGACTCCGGTTGGCAAAAAGGAATTCATTTGTAGTTTCAACCCAGATGTCAAAGGAGATTGGCGGGATTAAATTGTTACGGAAACTGTACCCTTGAAGTTGATTATCCTTTTGCTCTTGCAACGCTTTCTTCAGTTCGTGCCGAGATATAACCTTAATCTTTTCCGAAAAAACTACTTTTATCTCGAGCTCCAAGTTTATTGAACGATTGGATCGATTCTCAATAGAGACGTCGATAAAATCCAAACTATAGGAGGACAATTCTTTGTCCTCGCATTTGCCAATAAATGGAGTAATGACGAGATCCATTGCCCGATCCCGGGCAGCAAAACGATTTTTATAAATCGTTTCAAAGTCATCCCTCACCAATCTCCGTGTACTTGAACCCTGTCGAGTAAAACCGTCGCCTGGTCTATATTCGATTTTACCAGTGTTATCTTTTACTTCCTTTTTAAACAGATAGGGACGCTGCAAGTTCTTGAATATTCTAAAATAGGCCAATTGGTGGCCATCATAGTTAAAAGATTTATATTCAAAATTTATCCTGGGTTCTATATTGCTTTCAAGAAATTGCTGGTACTTCGCTTCATCCGTTAATGCGAATACATCGTCAAACCCACAGGCCATTCCATTTTGTTCAACAACACCTATGATTATATACTTGTCTTCATCCGCAGGATGATTTGCCATCGCTGATATATCTTTAAGAATGTCATTCCTAGAGGGATTGTCTCCTAGCGGATATTGTACCTTCTTATAATCCAGTGCATGATTTTCAGAATTATACGCAATAATGTCTTCGACTACTTTTGACATGCGTCGAAAAAAGTTTAGGGATATAAGTTTAAGAAAATGTGATAAACATTTATAGTATTTGTTTCACGTATGTGCTCCGCCTTAGCAACCTTTATATTTGCCCGGAAAGGGGCTATGGAAAACTCCTTATCAATAGTTTGGAGGGGATACGCTTTAAAATGAATCTGCTCAACATAGTCCAAATACTTCTTCCAAGTGTCTCCAAAGGTTTTTGTTTCGCAATACGCGACAATAAAAAGCGGACTCACGCCTATCGGCTCATTTCTAAAAATCTTTGTTAAGTGTTCCTTGATTACTGAATCGCCTTCAACCCCTGATGGTACATAATATAGACGAAAACACTCTACGGCAGAAATATGATCGTTTCTTTCGTTAGAGATGATCAGATCTCGAAATGCAACACCCGCACTGTGTGCTCTACTGGACGAATCCGTTAAACCGCCCATCGATTGGTCCTTGGCCGTCCAACTCCTGAAACTAAATCGATGATTTAGACCTGTGCAAATAATTGCATTGTACTTATTCTCATCGGACATCTTTCGGTGCTCAAAAACATGGTCAATAAACGACGCGCAGACACCGACAATCGAATCTACCAGATATTGCTCACCTGCCCGATTAAGTTGGTGTCTTTTGTCTTTCAACCATTCCTTAATCAACAACTGATAAACAGGATAATTACTTCCGGCCACACTGCTGATCTCTGGCGTCACACGAAATTCTATATGATTCAAAAAATCGATCTTTTCACCAGCATAAGCGGCGAAATGATAGTCGAGGAAAAGATTAATCTCTTCTCGCGGCCGTATTTTCACCATCTCAAAACGAAACTCAAAATGATATTGTGCAAGGAGATGCCTAGTATCTCCAAAATTTAGACCGACTGGATACTTATCTTTCATTGCCAGATGCTCCCTCCAATAGTCGTCAAGATTCTTTATTGCGTAATCATGTTTCTTAATCTTGGAGTCTTCTTGAAAAGCATAGTAGCCTGGGATCATGCCTACCTTAACGTAGTGTTCGTCTAGTAATTCAAGCCTGTCCAAAATGGCATACTGGGGCTTATTTTTATCCAGTGGTTCGATGGCCGTAAGGGTGTCGAGCCAACGGTCGGCCTCCATGTACATTCCGGATAAGATACCGGCCCGCTCAAAATCGATTTTATGTTCGTCCATGCCCAGGGTTGCATCGTATGCTATGAACATGCGGTGTGTTTCGGACTCAGCATCCATCTTTATTTTGTAGAGCCAATTGACGAGTTCTTCAGTGTTGAAGAGAATCGTACCTTTTGCCTCTGTAAGCATCTTGTTAAGTTCTGTTTTGCCTGGCTCAATATTGTCAAGGCATCTTTTTCTATAGTCCCGGTTTTCCAGAAACTTTGATAAATCATTGTTAATTATCCTGATAGAATTTTTGGGTTTCATTTCAAGCAAGGATATTTTCCCGGTCGATCGTAAGAAAGAATCAGTCATAATCTTCAAGATTTGTTTTCGCTCCGCTTTCCGATCGCGAACAAACTAGCCTCCGAATCATATGAGCACCAAGCTTGTCATCTGCGAGAATTGGCTTCAATGTCATATCGCCAGAAGTTCTTTCGTTGCGAGTTCAACGAATCCTGTGAATGAAGCTCTTCATTCGTATTGAGAACTACAAAATCAAACTTGTGCTTTATAGTTTAAAATTCATGGCAGTCACCCAACTTTTGAGTTTATTTTTGTCAAAAGGTCCGTTAAATGGCAGTTGAAAAACTCGTAACTCTCCTGGCAATCCTTCTTATTGGCCTTGTAGAATTCTGTCAAGTCAATTCGAATTGTTTGGAGTTTGAATTCGTGTATGAGTTTTGACTTCTCGTCGCTAATGTCACTTGTGACTACAATTTCAACAGCAAACTCAAAAGCTTCAATTGTTATTAATTTGACATCAGGAACAGTTCTTTTTAAATTTCTGAACTCACATTCACTTCTTAATCTATCTATTTTAACATGCTGATTTTTCAATTCGATGTCGGCAAATTTGTAAGAAGGTAGCGTAAATCCATCCTTGTCCTCAAACCATTTGATAGCTGTTTATGCAAAAGTGTTTCCGGCCTGATGTCATGTTCGCAATTGGCTCTATGGCTGAAAAGTAATTTCCTTTTGCCGATTGTTTAGGAATCAAGACCCGCTCCGGATCCGGACAATCATGGTCTGGACAAAAAAGTCTCATGCCAGCCTGCATTGCCACGTAGGCAATGTCTGGTTTTGTTATTTCGCCTGAGTCAGGACTGTTTGCTTCAGCTATTGGATTTACAAATTCGGACATTTATTTTATCCATGTTTTCGAAAAAAGAGCAGTCGACTAAACTTTCTTTATGTTATTCCTATGTTTAATGAGCGAGTTACAAAACAAATTGGGCCAAAAACTAACTAATTCCATATATTTTCGACCTGCGCTGAAATGCTTCCTTGGCACCCTCAAGAATTCCGCAAGCTAGGTCTCTTGTTTTAGGATCGTCTATGGAGCCGCGAGAGACAATAACACTTTTCTCATTGGTGCTCTTTAAAACAATAATTTGTTCGGCGTCACCGAGGACAGCAATATTCGCATTATGGGTGACAATAATTATTTGGCGACGTTCCTTCGCCATTCTTAGAACAGGGACCAAGCTTTGATATATGAACTCGCCATCTAAGTTGTCTTCTGGCTGATCAATAATCAACGGCGAATTGCTCTTAGACGAAAGCATGAGAGCAAGGAGAACGGATTGTTGTTGACCCAAGGAAAGCTTTGCAAAGTCTCGGCTTACCGGCGTGGGCGGCCCGCCCGTTGGATTTTGTAATAGCTTCGTAACAATCAACTGAGGAAGATCAAATACCTGACACCTCTCTAAAGCAAATCTAATTTCTGGAACTGATAACTGTTGAATAATTCGATTTGCGTCATCGTTATTGAAAACCGGAGTTCCTTCGTTTGTTTTCACGGACATTATTTGACTTGACTCACGACTATCAATTGCCTTCAGTAGCCCAGGCATAGTGAGCTGTTGAATTAAAAGCGCGGCACGAGGGACTTGTATAGTTCTCCAACTCATCGCTTGCTTGATTTGTTCTTCCGCCTCAGGTGAATAAGAGCTATTGTGGTACTTTAAGCTAACTGTTAGATCGGTAAGTGCTGACCTTAACGCTTCAGATGCAGTTTTTCCGTAAGCATTTCTTGTCATTGCTATTTTTTCTCTGGAGTGCCACCGGCGTTTGGAAACGTCTTTATACAGTTTCCTTTTTTGTTCCAGATAAGGTTTCCAAGTTTTTAGCGTATTTAAATCAGCCAAGTATTTTGCCTCACTATTTGCTAGCTTCTGGATATAGAGCATATCCAGCGGAATGTTAAGCGTAGCTAGCTCCTTCCTTTTTTCGTCAATAACACGTTGAGCGCTACTCTCCTTAGATTTCCAAGCAACTATTTGCTTACTTATTTCCCGCTCCATTTTACCATAACCGGCCGTGGCCGTGGATTGAACATTGGACACATCCTTTTCAAATTGCTTTGCGCTGGCTATTATTCCCTTAAACTCCTGACCTCCGATTTTTAGAAGCTTCGGATCTGTAAGGGTAATTATCTCTTCAATTTTTGCATTAGGCACGAGATTTTCGACTCCTGCCTTAAGATCGAGCATTTTTCGAGAAACTTGAGACTGAATTTCGCGCTCATTCGCCAATTGGCGTGATAATTCAATGACCTCTTTTGCTTTGGCTTTTTCCAGCGCAGAAAGTTGCTGTTGAGTGACAGCCAGAGACCTTTCTACCTGTGGAATTTGGTTAACTTGATTTGTAGCTTTGGTGATTTCTTCCTGAATTTCCAATAGTTCGTTCCGCGCCTGGTTCTCGTCATGAATGCAGCTTGTCACATCTACGAAGCGATCCAAATATGAAAGTAAAGCGATTGGATTGGTTTGCGAATTCTTACTTATTTTTTCCGTCTCGCCCTGGCTGTAACACTCAATTTGAAAACGTATTGGCCCATCGTCCGGATTATCAACATTCGTGAGAGAACTGGCGTGCGCTCTCTTTAGCGTATGATATTGTCCCGCTTGATCGCACCAAAAGAAGGTGATGTTATTCGGCCAGATTTCGCAATCAACCAGTTGATTATCGCTCTCATCACCCTTTAGACATCTCGCTGCTTCAAAGGTTGTTGATTTCCCTGTACCCCGGCCACCTATAATGCAGTTGAGATTCGCACTGAAATGAATTTGTTGTGCATGCAGAAATCCGCCCTCGAAGTTCAGTCCAGCGATCCTTGGAATCGATAAAGGAATCTGATCTTCAATTCTAATTCTTGCGTCGCCTTCTTCCAATGCAATGTGAAAGGATTCAAATGACGCGTTATCCATTTTAATACGTGTTACCCTCTTGTCACCAGAGGCGTTGCGACCGAGTGCGTTAAGCGTGTGAGCATCGGAATTAAGTAATCGAGCCAAGTATTGACTAGAACCAAGTCCTAGGCGTTTTATTCTCTCTCTTCCAATGTGCTTGCGGTCTGAGTTAGTATCTCCATCGGAATAAAAGATATCCGATGCGGCCGACTTCAGTTCAATTCCTAACAATGCTTTGTGACATACGACGTCAAGTTTATGGGGAGACGCGCCCGGATTTTCATATTCATATCCGCTAGCTGAGTCAACATGTGCAAGGATTGCCAATCCACCCAATTGCTCCACAATGTTAAGACAATCCAAGACAGAGTTTTGGCATCTCGACTTTGGCGTACCGCGGTCAACAATGTTCACCCTGCCAAATAGTTTCTGTAATGGGTCAAGTTTTTTGAAATAGCAAAGTAGATGACACTCAGGTGTTGACAACTCTATTGCTGGAATCACAAGCAGATTCTGTCCTTCAGCAGCTTTGAGCGCCGACGCGACATTCGTAATTTCATTATGATCCGTAATCGCAATTACTTCAAGTTTCTCTGCGATTGCAGCTCGAACGATAGCCTCTGGTGTCATTGTGACGTCTTTGACATCGTGTGACGCGCCATACGAGTGAATGTGCAAATCTGCTCGGAAAAATCGGGCGCCATTGGGTGTACTCAGTAGGTCAGAAAGTTTCATTGGGGAAGTTGTTCATAAGTAGCCGGTAGCGATGATTTAGTTTGAGAAAAAGCCAAGACAATCAATTGTACGACCAACGGGCTCGTTGAAGACACTGAAAGCAATCCTTCCTTTGTCACATTTGAAACTATAAAATTCCATTCACGATCGGCATCCTGTTGGAATCGTTTTTGTTGATGGTGGTCGATTTTACCTGCAATAAAATTCAGCGCGGTACCAACGGTCTTTTTTGTTGAGCTGACAATGGTAGGGTTTTGTTTGGTAAACCACTCTCCACAATGCTTACATTTTGGTGCCTCGACTTGAACATCCTCTAGAACAGTATGGACATTTTGTTTGTTATTTATCGAATTTTTTGAAGCTCTTGGGTGGACGTCTTTATTCTACTGCAGATATTCTTGCAGCTTAAGTAGGTAAGTCAGCCCGTTGGACGCTTTTTTGTCCTTAAATTTGAAATGAGCTTCTATAATCTCATCAGTCAGTTCTGGTGTTTTAAGATTGCTTCCAATAAATCCCGCAATCGCTCCGGGAACACTCAACGAAGATAGTGTTCCTAGTGCGATACAACTAAGAAACCCGTTTTTAACAAGCTTTAAGATATTTTAAAACGTTCGTCCCTTATCTTGGTTATTTCAGTCTTAAGTTCTTGAAGTCTCGGATTTATGTCGGAATCTACCAGAGTCATGATGTCCTGATTAGTGATCGTGTCGACATTAGAAAACAAAGTGGCCTCAATTTTTCGCAGTTCGATACTCCAAGCTTGAAAATAGTCCTTTGCCAAATTTCTAAAACTCAAAATATCTAGCCAATTTATTTGAAGCAGCGCTTCATCAGGTACAATACAATCCAATAATTTTAGTCCCAGCTGTCTAGACTTCATGGGTTTTCCAATATAAGCCTCGTTGTTTAGCCTCGCTAGTATTAGTCTATTTAGGTATGGGTTAATTGATGTAGGATTGGACGTATGTCGATTACTAACTTCAATTACAGAGGTAACTCTTAGAGATTGTTCGGCGGCTAAAATCCTGAAGGCGAACATGGCCTCCTCGCTACTAGTTATCTTAAACAGCTGATCAGGTCTTTGATAGTTAATGAGATCGCTGTTTTTTATCTCGTTTCTATTAATCAAAATCCAATTTTTGAAATCTTTGAACTCACCGGTTGCAGAATTGGATTTTGGGTCAAAATGATGGTCATAAATCCAGTTGTTTTGAATGCCATCGAAAATAGTATCTAGAAAGTCGGGTGTTTTTAAGTCAATCTCAAAATACTTCTTATAAAAGTCTGAGTTGAAAGTGGAGTTAGGTGGCTCATCAACTACTAACTCGACTGGTGTCCCTTTAAATTCATCGATTAAGGTGCTCAAGCCTGATGGCATCCCAACGGTGAAAAAATTGTCCGCTAACATGATCGATGGCCGGTCGACGAAAACCAATTTGTCGGCGAGCAACAATAATCTTTTAAAAGTCAACTCGTCAATTTCTGGAGAATCGGAAAAAACTAGTTCCATTTGTTAGGGTTTGCGCACAACAACATTAATGTATCAAACGTGGCTGGGTTTCGAAGCTACGTCCCTGTTCCACGTGACCGAACGAAATTAGGAAAACCAAACCACAAATTTACATTGCGCCCCATCCATGTATTAACTTTTTTAGCGTAGTTCTTCTATCGATTATAGGTTGATTTTTGTATATGAATCTTCCTGTTTTTTAGTTCGTGCTTTGATGAGTTTTCAATTGCTTTTTTTGCGTCTGATGGATTACCATATTCTACATAAGCGAATCCTCTATTACGTTTTGTTTGAAAATGTTTTGGAATCTTAACCGACACAACGTCTCCAAATTGACTAAAAAAATCTGTCAACTCTGGTTCATTTGTGTCAGAAGGAATATTTGTTACATATATTTTAGTGTAGGTTAAGTCATCTAAAGACTCTTTTAGCACTTTTTCGACTTTAGATTTTGTTTTAGTAATGTCGGGTTTGACTGATTTAAAAGAAGATGGAACAATTATTTCGAATTGCTTAATTTGTTTTTTACTTGTACGGGTTTGCTTTGCAACGGTATAAGCTTTATTTCTGTCGAAATTTCTTTTTAATATCCCTAATTCTTTCATTGACTCAAGCAACTGGCGATATTTGTCAGTATCGACTATTCCACAAGCCTCCCACATGTCATCGGTTGAAAATAATTTTCCATTTGTTCCCAGTCTAACAACAGTTTTTTGTTCTCTTGTTAAGCTTAGTTGATCAAAATTGTCCAGCCAAAGTTTTTCTTCTTTTGTGAAAATGTGCTTTTGGGATAAAACGACTTTGAAAGATTTATTCCTTGATTCGAAATTTGGTGCAGCAAGGTCATTGCTTTTCATTAATTCAAAAATTCTGCGAATTCCTTCTCCTAACTCACGCATATAACCAATTTCGCGAAGAGCCTTGGCAATATTTGAATTTCTAGATTGGTGTACACCTTTTTGGTTTTCGAGGTCAACCACTTTTACGGCCGAAAGTAATTCTCCTGGGCTTTGTATTTCCAGACGATCACCAAATACATAAACTTCAATCCCTCGTCCTTCAATGCTGTAATCTCTATGGGCAATTGCATTGATTAGTGCTTCCCTGCAAGCGAGCTCAGGATAGACTATTTGAGTTTTAAACAATGCTTGCTTTGAAAATTTAGTCTCAGTTAAGTGTGGCCTAATAATCTCCCAACTGGATTCGATAAGTTTGACAATGTTATCAGCTATTTCTTCATCTTTAACAACGTTAAAGTCTTCACCACTCTTGAGTTCATTCCCTTCCACCTTTATGACACGAACTTGCAATCGTGGGTGCCATCTATTTGGCTTTTTCGAAAATAAAAGGAGAGCGGCTCGTTTTAACTTTAGTTTACTTCCATCGAATTCAGCAAGGTCAATATGTTGAAGAAACTTTTCAGGCGAAATTTTAATTGACAGCTGATTCGTAATTTGCGTAATTAAGGCAATGTCGATATCGCCAATGTCTGCATTGTCAATAAACTGTCGGTCGTATTCTCTTGAAATTGTTTCTTCTCTTGAAAAGAGAATTTCTTCAGCAGATATTGGAACTGATTCCAAATCTTTTCGCTGTATACAACGACCATCGGAAGTTAGATAAACATACTCATGACCTTTTGGAATAGTAAAATATAAGATAGTCTTTCCGTCTATTTCTGTTACTCTTGATTTGTAATTTGGAAGGGGTGTGTCTTTATGAACATGAGTCTTAGGAGCATTAATTAATAGCTCAAGTTTTTCCTTTGTAAAATGTATTCCGGTTACTTGTCCACTGTCTTCGACACCTATTAACAATTCGCCCCCGTCAGCGTTTGCAAATGCAACCAGCGTTCTGGATATATCGTCACAAATACTTTTCATATCACGATTTACCTTTCTCTCTGGTGGACCTTCTTGCCCACTTTTGAATTCGCGGTAGTGACTTTCACCTAATTCTAATGCGATTTCCAGTCTTTCTTTTAGTCTAAGGATGTCTATGTCCATGTTACTTTCTTAATTATTTTAGAATTGCGCCTAACGCTTATATACGCGCCGTTGCTGTTCCTTTAAATGTATCACCAAACTGCAATGGCGCATATGTGGTGTCGTACGTCGTTCCTTCTACTAACCCTCATTGCAAATTTCTTTTCCCAACGCTGAGAACACCCATCGCCGCGAACTTGATCACTTTATCCATCACCACGGTCCATAACTGAAAATTCTCTCTACCAAGAAGTGGCTTTATGATTTGGTCGGCTTTCTCTCTCTTATATTGTCCTGACGTTGTACGCCCATAAATAAGCAGGACCTCTCCTTCGCCAAGGCAGTCCTCGATCACTTGCCTTACTAGATCAAACTTAACTTCCTCACCAGTCCCGAAGTGAATCCAATCATCCCACATTACTACAGAAGTCAAGTGATTTGTGGCATTATACATTTCTCTTGAATCCATAGTTAATTATTACAAAATGACCTACAACATCCGAATATACGAATTACCGATATTTTCCTTTTCTGAGAATGTCACATTTTAGCAGAAAACTAGAAGTCGCTACACCTGAGGCATTGCTCCGACTGTCGCAAATATTATTTTATCTGTTTCATCTAATACAGAGCGTTCAAACTGAGCCAGGTATGTTTCGGTAATGACCTTATTCTGATGGCCAAGACCCTCCTGAATCAATTCCGTCGGAGTTCCTGATCTTTTTTGCAGCGTAGCCCATGTATGCCTGGCCACATAGAACGTTATTTCGTTCGCTGTGTGAATGTTTAGATTGTTGGGGGAACAGATCGTTCGTAAGTCCTTGTTGGTTTTTTTCAATAGGTCATTAACCCTTTGTTTTTGCTGCAGCTCTCTGTACCCAGGTTTTAGAATTGGAAAGACAAACTCGCTTCCTAGCGAGTGTATACGGTAATAACTTAGGATGTCAGCAATAGGCCCGCGGATTGGAATTGATAGATAGTTCGTACTGTCTTTCCTTGTTTTTGATCTTAGGTATACAATCCTCTCTTCTTTTATATTTTCCTCCCATTTTAGAAATGCCATATCCATGAAGTTCATACCACGGCATAAAAAGCTAAACACAAAATAATTCCTGGAATGGAATAGCCTGATCCCTTCATCAATTTTGTAATTCATGATCGCCCTCATTTGTTCTTTTTGCAATGCGCGTTTCGCGGTTGCCTCCTTTTTAATAGCGATCTGTTTAAAGGGATTTATTGCGGCATCAGCATATCCTTCATTGACGGCTTTATTGTAGAGCGCTTTTAGTGCTCTGAAGTATGCAGCGATTCCGTTAGTGCTGCAAGTGTTTGCAAGGTGTGATTGAAAGCCTTTGAGAAATGAATAGTCAAAATCGAGGAACTTGAATTCCTTCGGATGAAATTCTTTTAGCCGAGATAGCAGAGGTTTGGCAACGTTATGCGACGAAAATCGTCCATCTTTCTTCATTTGTTCAATTTCCTTGTCGATGAAACCGAAAACGGTAATATTTTTTAGGGAACTGAAAAAACGTTTTTCAAAACGATCGAAGGTGAACTCCTGATTTTGGTTCTTTAGCAAATCGATGGCTGTACAGGCTTTCGACTCCCAAAGATTAATCTTTTTATTTCCTTCTACGGAGATCCTGGGATTGAAACGCCCTGATTCATCATTCCATTGATCCCTTTGAGCTTGAAGTCCGGGGAGTGTGAAATAGCGCCGGGTTCTTTTGTAGGTAATTCTAAGCACAACCGGATGCATACCTGTTGCCAGGGTTTTGGATGTAAACAGTATTATTTTAGCCTTCGCCTCGGCAAGCTTCATGGTTTACACATTGGTTTACACAATCGCGAGTAAGTTACCAGAAATAACCGTGAACAACGGTAAATACAAGCGCTTGTATATCAAATACTTAACGGCAAATATAGAAGAAGTTTGGTACTGAGAAAGAAGGAATTTCTTTCTGTTAATCAGAGGGTCCTTGGTTCAAGTCCAAGAGGAGGAGCGGTGAGAATCAGGCAGTTACGTAAAGTGACTGCCTTTTTTGTTTTTGGATTGTAAAAACAATTGAAAAACATTATCACAGCAGTTCTGTTAGATCCGCACCCGCTTTAATTTGGTGGAAGTGCGTACTTTTGTCGCACAAAGACTCATTTAATGTTACTGATTGGCTACAATAAAATTCGAGCCAGCGGCAAACTTTGCAAAAGCTTTTCAAGTTCTTCCCTTTTCTATCCGATTCCGCATTCCCGGAAGCACAAATTCTGTTCAAATAGCAATGGAATTTCCGCACGTGCGGAAAGTTGATATCTTGAGCTTATCAATTATGACACTCCTGCCCACACCTACATATGCAGCGCCTCGTTGATACGACTATCTTTGTACTTATTGCAATGGCTGGAGCATCGTGCCTTAGTACGGAAAAGGCAAGTTGTGAATTTCTTCACTTGCTCAAGGACCAGCCAGCAACAAATTCTAGTTTGAGAACCAATGGGGCTTATCATATGATCAAGCCGCCTTATCGCATCTCTGTCGACTATAAAAATGGCGTACCTGGTAAAATCATTACCAATCCTTTTTTACATGCTCCCTTTTTTTTCTTTGAAGATGGCACAGTTCTTCACCAGCTATATATCGTAACAGATTCTGCTGAGTATGCAGATGGTATCGAGTTTAGACCTTATTCTAAGCGTTCGTTTAACAATTGGGGTGTCTACTCCATTTCACATGACACCGTGCATGCTATTATTTACATCACGTACGACCATAAATCCAGATTAACACCGCGCCACCAACTTTTGAGTCACTTTAAGGGAATAGCACAAAGCGATGGAACAATAAAGGATTGGCGTATGGTAGATCCATTTCCTAGCGAAGCATTAGGATACAGTACGAATGAAGAACTCTTGGATAAATTGGAGGAACCGGCAACCCTATATTTTAAACGAGTGCCAATTAAGCAATGGATTGATCCAAATTTGGCATGGATACGAAAGCTTCCAGCCAAAAATAAATGTAAGGAATGAAGGATTACTAAATACCACATACCTATACTCCTCCATCATCTTTTTGGTCCGCTTTTGAGTCCAAATAAGGACGGCTGATCCGGCGAGGATTGCTGCAATCAGTCGTCATGTTTGTAATCGGTAGTTCTGTCAAATGCCTGCCGGCGCGCCTGTTCGTTGTTGCGTAGGTATGCTTGGTTTGCGGGTCGTCAATTCCACTCACATCATCAGTTCCATTCGCGGTAACCGATAGCAACCTTCCTATACATCATGTCCGTGTCATAGGAGCGATCTATCTGCTGTATGTCTGAAAGATTGACGGATGGTTGGTCATCCATAGAAAAATTCCTTCTCCTCAATTCTTATGCGCTTTTCAGCTGGGATCTCAATTGGTTCACTCTCTTCTTCGCGGTCAAATGCTTGCAGTTCATAGCTTTTCGTGTCAATTGGAGTAGTGTTTATTATTAGAATTGCTACATAGGAGCCATCACTTGGAGGGGTATGAACGACCCAACGGAAAAGTCGCACGTTGCTGATGTTTTAGCCGGTGCCTTTGAAATGACGCCTGAAATCGAGGGTAGAATGCTTCTTTTTGAAGCAGCACAGTATAGCCAGTTCAACGAAATCGCTATGACGCCGGCGGTTACTCTCCGCGCCGAGGCTTGCTTAAACTATCTCGACGAGGATGAATAACAATGACGCGCGCCATATCGAACGCGCTGCGGAGGCTTTGCGCGTGGCGATGGAGGTTTGCGGCTGTTACCTGGACTTAAAAAGTGAACTTCGTACGACACTTCATCAGTAAAAAGACCGTCTTCTTCAGCGTAGCATTCACGGCGCGAATTTGTTAAATTTGAAGAGGAGCTTCTCCGATTCCCACTCGGCCGACGAGTTAATGAACGTTGTACATGGTCCTTTCACGAATCCTCGTCCTTTTCATCTCCGTGCTAATAATCGGCGCGCAGATGGCAGTGGCACAATCCGATAAACAATTAAAACAACCGGCCCATGTTCTCCCGCAAAATCTCAGTTGGTGGGATAGCATCTATCTCTTTCCGGCCTTTAAAGAGGGCCGCTTAGTGTTCACGACAGGATTTTCTCCAGAGGAAACCGTCAGGTTGAATTACAATATGTACTCCGCCCAAATGGACATGATAAATTCAAACGGAGATACGCTACAAGTAGAACCTCTGAAAACGATGAAGTCACTTTTGTTGGACAGTAACCTGTTTTATTATGATCCGCAGAGGGGGTATTTAGAATTGGTTTTGCCCGGGAAGGTGAAACTGGCTTCCCGCACCTTTCTGATGTTAACCAAAATCGAGGAACAACGTCAATTGGAGGATTATCGGGGAAAAGCTTTGGATTACGACACATACTACCGGAGGGTATCGACCTATTTCTTTATCGATGATTCTGATCGGATTCGCAGCGCTTCACCCGCAGCCATACGCAACATGCTTCCCACCTACAAAAAAACTGTTTCGGAATACATTCGCAATGAATCCATAGACTTCGCCCGCAAAGACGATCTCATTAAGCTTATCAAGCACTGCAATTATCTGGCAGGTACTGTTGATGCGCAATGAACCTTTGGTCGAATTTGAACTTAAAAAGCGATCTCCGCTCGGACGTGCATCAATAAAAAAGTGCCGCCACCCTCACGGATAACGGCCCTGGAAACAAAGAACGATTACAAGACACACCCGTTCGTTCAAAAAAATACGGCTGCCCATTGCGAGGCAGCCGTTAAACAAATTCATGAATCAGGTAGTCGATCTAACGTAAAAGCTATACGCGGCGTTTCGTTTTTAGCTACTTGGTTAAAACCCAAACGTTTACATAAGAGTTGGAGTCCTTGTAAACGCCCTGCATTGAGATCGTTTCAGTGGGAGTTTCCCATTTATAATTATACTCAGGATTGAGGAAATTCGGGATCATTTCTTCTCCCACCATATTCAGGGTCTTATCAATAACGCCTTTTAACTTTCGCGTCTTATTGGCCTCGGGACGGTAGGTGTACACAACTCCGAGTGAGTCATCGTGGTAATACACTGCGTCGAAAGCCCCAAACTCTTTCTGAACGTCGCGAGCAATTTTTTCAGCATTTGTTAACGGCTGCTCTTCTTTTATCTCCTCTTTCTTGAAGGATAACATAACAAGGCAAAGGAATAAACCTAAAATAAGTACTCGTTTCATTCGTGTAGGGGTCAGCATACCGAAATTACGAAATTTAGACCTTCGGGCCAAGTTCGATTTGCTGACGGTAACGGCCCAGTCCAAACGTTGTTTCTACCTTTGCGCAAAGGTACAGGCCGTTACGATCCGGTATTGCTTTGTCTATCAGCTGGACGCGATCGCCATGCCGGACGACAGGAGTTCCGAACACGGTGATTTTTCCCCGAGATCCGGTGAACTTTAATTTATCGATTTCCAATTGCGCAAACTTTGTCAGCTCCTCTTTTGATACGTTGAAGTAGGTCAGCGTCCGTTTTTCTCCTTCAGGGTCGCCTGGCTCCCTCGGTTTTCTTGTTATCGTCGCCGATCGATTGATAGAAGAACCTGTAAAGATTTCATTAATTGGGACGTTATTCAACGCGCATATGTTATGGACGTGTTAATCGGGGGATATGTGTTTGATTGTGGACGACAAATACTTATCGTCAATTAAGAAGGCACAAGTGGATAGACCATTTATGATCCCTGAGATTGCTGCACATCAAATAGATATTTCAGTGGGACAACTTGCGCTTGACGAATTTAAATTGGCTGAGTTCATTATGAAAGTGAGCAAACTGAGACCGGAGAATGGAAAAAAGAAATTGAAAGACAGACTTCTTATGTAATGTGGGGACTTTGTCCTTAACGATATTCAATCACGCTGAAATTGGAAATGATGTTTGCAAACACGGTCATTGGAATTTCCTGGGCTATTGTCGTAGTCATTTGGTTGATCACCGGCGCTAATACGGAAAAAACAAAAAGGACTTCCAGGGGACGAGCTGTTAGATGGTTTCGCCTTGTGTTGATTGTTGCCTTTATAAGTTGTTTCCTTATAGAAGACCTCAGAATACTTAATACTTTTTTTCTCTTTCCGCCTGATCTTTATATTTAGTGGCTGAGTGTCGTACTCTGCGTCATTGGAGTCTCTTTTGCGACCTGGGCACGAATGGAAATAGGAAATAAATGGGCCATGCCCATGGCTCAGACAGAAAGCACTGAATTGGTTACATCGGGTCCATACCGGCTAGTCCGTCATCCGATCTATTCCGGACTGTGTTTAGCCATGATTGGCTCTATGCTTACAGCAAGTGTTTTATGGTGCATTTGGTACGTACTATGGACTCTGTACTTCGTTTACTCAGCGTTCATGGAAGAACGCGCTATTGCTGTGAAATTCCCAGCGGATTACCCGATGTACAGGAAAAGAACCCGAATGCTGATTCCTTACTTGTTTTAAGAGCAACTATAATAGGACTTAAAATCCAACTTTTCGGTTCAGCCGCGGCTCAACCCCATTTTATAAAATATTTTGCTCTCGCCTTGCTGCCCCATTTTTTCTCTAACGTTTTTCCATTTTAGGTGGATTGAGTGTCAAGCCTATTTCATGTCGGGAGCGTCAAAGCAAAAGCGGCCACCCAATGGATAGCCTCTAGGTTATTATGTCTCGACAATTTAGCAGATTCAGCTTGACGACTCATCCTTCGAATGCTGTTTGAGACGTTTACTAAGAAAAGTCTTCCCCCATTGTGTTAGGTGGTCATCCAACAATGCCACTAGCGCGGACATCGATCCGATTGTAACAAGTATCGAAGGCCAACTTACAAGGTGATCCCTCAACAGGAAAGCT
>DATHKA010000103.1:0-11571 GCA_035489615.1 Chryseolinea sp. | reverse complement strand
ATGCCCGTGCGATAGCCGATCGAAGGCAATTGCTGTATGTGCGCCGGGTAGAGACTGGTGCGATCGGAGGCAATGATCCTGTCGCATTCGCCAAGCGCACACACTGTTTCTGTGAGCGCGCTGCCGGCGGTAATGATTCGCTCCTGTGAAAATGCGACGCGTGTAACTTGCAGGCAGGTAAAAAGGATGAGCAGCCGTAATAGCATTGTTGTTTAGATTAATTCTAAACAAAGGTATAACGGGACCTCTACCTGCGTCAATCGCTTGCATGTGTCATTTTTAGATCGCTCAGGAGAGGGAGCGAACTATCGCCAAAAACGTTGGGTGTAACTACCCAGCACAGGGTATGCACTAGCTGGATGCGCGGCGAAAACCGGGGAATCGGCCGGTCTTACTTCACCTTTATCAGTCCGAAGTCCAGGGCGTAAATGACAAACTCCGTGGGGGATTTGATGCTGAGCTTTCGAATGATGCTCTTACGGTGTGTATGAACGGTATGGGGACTTAAATGCAATTCGTCAGCTACATTCTGAGTAGAATAACCGGAAGCCAACAGGGTGAGAATTTCAGTCTCACGCGCGGTGAGAACGGCAGGGGTTACTTCGGCAGGCGCAGTGGAGAAATGCTTCTCCATGATGATATCGAGGATCTTGGTGCAGTAGAACTTCTCACCTTTGGCTACCGCAGTAACCGCCATCATGATCTCTTCGCGACTACAATGTTTTGTGACGTATCCGATTACGCCTAATTGCAGTACCTGTAGTATGGCCGCTTTATTATTATCAGACGATACTACCAGGATGTTCGTGGCTGGCGAATAATTTTTGACAGCGGCAAGATCGTCGCGCACCAGGTATCCGTCAAGATCATAGTCCACTATTATTACATCTGGCGCGTGATCCATCAATAGCGATGGCAGGTTAGCCGCTTCATCCACGACGCCGACAACAGTTACGTCGTCGCGGCGTTCCAAAAACTGAATAAGCCCTGCCGCTGTGAGTGGCTGGTTGTCTGCAATCAATACCTTTACTTGTGCCACGCCGACGCCCCACCTCCAATGCGCGAGTTAGTGAACCGGGTACAATAAATGGCCAAGGCGTGCTCGTCGTACTCTTTATACCGACCGCCTTTTAGGCTGATAAGCAGACGTGCAAACCCTGCGCCGACTATGGGCGCAACAATATGCAACAATCTGAAAGACAGTATATTTACAAGACGCGATCCAAACATTTACCCAAGAAAGCACAATAATATCAGTTATTTAGAATTAATCCAAATAAACTTAGCGTGCCTGAAAACTGCGCTAAGGCAGTTCTCGCAACACGTGTCTGAACTCATTTAAGATCATGGCCGTAGCCCCCCAAACCATCACCCCATCTAACATGAAATGGGGAGCGATCATCCTGTATTTACCGGCTGCGATGATCTCGGATTCCAATATCGCGTTATCGTCAAGCAGGGATTTCAGATCGGCCGACAGAACTGCGGCGACTTCGTAAGCATCGGGCGTGAATACAGGCACGTGATCGATCGTGGCGACGATTGGCGTAATAAGAAAGTTGCTCGGTATAACGAAGAAGTTGCTGAGCTGGCCGATCACTTTCGGCAGCCGACGATCGACGCCGATCTCTTCTTCGGCTTCGCGGAGCGCCGTTTCTGAGGCCTTCTCGTCTGATTCGGTTTTGCCACCAGGGAGGCTCATCTGTCCGCTATGCGCACCAACATACACTTGCCTCCGAATGATGGGAAAGCGGATCCGGTCGCCATCCTGATACAACAAAATCAATACTGCACCGGGACGTGGCGGCAGCTGGTGCGTGAAGGCGGGGAAACTGCTATCGACCGACCGGGCGCGCATGACCTCGTGCGCGGCGTTACCAGGCAACGGATTGGCTAGACGTGAACTTAGCAGCGATTCAAGTACCGGTATCGTCATGCTAGTACGTCATTGCAAAAACGACCGAATGGGGAATTGACTAAACATGGAGATACATTGTCAAAGGTACGTTCAAAGAAAGGTACGGCTATTTTGCTACGACGTACTAGCGACATTTTGCTGTTTTTTCCTTCACCTCCAAATCGCCGCGCTTCACTGCCTCCTCAAGGTGTAAGCATCCCTTCGCGCGGTCGCCTGCGGCCAGATAAGCGTCACCCAGGTAAAGATCGACCCGTTCAATGAACGGATCCATGGTATGTGCTTTTTCCAGCAGACGTACGGCCTCGCTCACATTTCCTTTTAATAAGAAATATAAACCCTTGTTTCGATAGGCCCATCCATTATCCGGATCCGTCATGATACTCTTATCGACATCTTCGCGACCTTCATCAAGACGATTGGTCAACAACGCCAGGTATCCGCGGTTGTTGATGAAGTATGCGTCGTCAGGACTTAGCGCGAGCGCCTTGTCAATCATTCGGGCAGCAGAATCATACTGATGGTTCACCAGGTGAATCATCGCGAGCGTATTATAGACATTGGGTTCGTCGGGATCCAGTAACGATGCGTGCGTTAACATTAGCCGGGCGCTGTCGTACGCACGCTGATAGTAATAAACCGTTCCCAGGTTTACGATAATTTCGGCATTATCGGGATCCCGCTGTTGCGCCACTCTGAATGCCTTCAACGCACCACTGAAGTCGCGCAACCGGGTAAGGTTCAATCCCCGCATGAAATAGGCCGTGGCAGTGTCGGGTTTGACGGCAATGATCTTGTCGATGTCAGAGAGAGCCTTGTAATAAGCCTTCAACTCGTACGCCGTGTTGGCCCGATTAAAGTAAGCGGCCAGATAATCGCTCTTGCACTGTAATGCCTGGTCATACTGCTCCATTGCCTTGACATATTCCTTTTGTGAAAAGTAGAGTGTACCAAGATTGTTCCAGGCATCCGCAAAGCAAGAATCGATCTTCAGGGCCTCCTTGAGATAGTACTCGGCGCGCTCCGCCTGATGGTCTTTCAGCATGGCATTGCTCTGCAGTAGGAATCGCTGCATGCGTGTGTCATTGGTGTCGCGACAGGCTCCTGCGCCAAGGCAGACGAGAAAGGCGACCAAGCAGGCAGTACGTTGGTTCTTCATAAACAACGCGAAGTAAGTGTCGCGCATCCAATTCATCAACATTTGCTGCAGTTTCCTGCACGAACAGTTGTACGCCTCAACCATGCAGTGCACACGTATCCAATGCCTCGATTTAAGGTTTCCGTTGCCTTTGCTGTGATCCTAACCTTGAAATAGTTCGTTTCGACATCCGGCAGCTGCAAAGCAAACATCAGTATTGGGCTTAATTTTCACCACTTTATTTTGAGATGATGATACAATTTGATTTCTTAGCAGCCGCAAAACCGAAATGAAAACGATCAGCAACAGCTTCAGCCACCACCATCATCATGGAATGACCGTGTGTGGCAAGGCTATTATCTGATTTCACCAGATACTCACTAGAAAGGCTTGTCACAATGTGGCAAGCCTTTTTTGTTTAACACTATAACTTATGCTACGAATCGCCATTCAAAAATCCGGCCGCCTGCAGGAAGGTTCCCTTGACCTGCTCAAGGAAAGCGGACTTTCATTCAGCAACGGAAAAGATCAGCTCAAAACCCAGGCGCGGAATTTTCCCGTCGAAGTGCTCTTCCTTCGCGATGATGACATCCCTCAGTATGTTGAGGATCGCGTTGCTGACGTGGGCATTGTTGGTGAAAACATCTTTGTTGAAAAGCAAAAAAACAATGAGATCGTGAAGCGCCTGGATTTTGCGAAGTGCCGGCTATCCATTGCGATTCCCCGTGCAGAGAACTATGGGGGTATCCAATCACTAGATGGTAAAAATATTGCTACGACCTATCCCAATATAGTGAAGGGTTTTCTCAGCAAGCACGGCATCTCCGCCGGTATACATGAGATCAGCGGCTCGGTGGAAATTGCACCGGGGATCGGACTGGCCGACGCCATTTGCGATATCGTGAGCACGGGTAGTACTTTGCTGAGCAACGGGTTGAAGGAAGTAGAGGTCGTGATGCAATCGGAGGCCGTGATAATTGCAACGCCAGGGCTAAGCGGGGAAAAGAAAGAGATACTCGACAAGTTGTTGTTCCGTATCGAAGCCGTGAAGAAGGCAAAGAATAACAAGTATATACTCATGAATTGTCCCAATGAAACCATCCAACGCATCACGGATGTGATACCGGGCATGAAAAGCCCGACGATCATCCCGCTCGCAAGACCAGGATGGAGTTCGCTGCATTCGGTTGTTGATGAGAATGACTTTTGGGAGAAGATAGACCTGTTGCGTTCGTTTGGTGCCGAAGGCATTCTGGTAATCCCCATCGAAAAAATGATCGTGTAACCAATAATTATTGCGTCAGATCTAAAAGGATCGATCAATTAACAATAGGAATCGCGTGTAGCCTCCGGGTGTCAGCGACGACTGAAAGCTGCAAAACCCTGAGCCAAAATTATTATCGCCAACGCATCACAAACCGTTCAGACCATGAAGATCTTCCTCAATCCCGACAAGAGTATCTGGCCCGAGATCGCTGCGCGTCCCCAGCTCGCGCTTGATTTTCTGGAGAGCTCGGTAAGAAATGTGATGAATCGGGTGAAAGCCTCAGGCGATAAGGCGCTGCACGACCTGACGCTGCAATATGACAAAGCACACGTAACAACGCTGCTGGTCGCCGAGGGGGAATTCGACGCTGCCGATAAGGTACTTCCTCAGACGCTGAAGGACGCGATTAAAACGGCGGCCGCCAACATTTCGCGCTTTCACGCGGCGCAAAGACGAGATGCCGCTTCTATTGAAACAACGCCTGGGGTTGTGTGCTGGCGCAAGGCCGTGCCTATAGACACGGTGGGCATTTACATTCCCGGCGGCACGGCGCCATTATTCTCAACCGTTCTGATGCTTGGTGTGCCCGCTTCGCTGGCCGGTTGCCGTGAGGTGATACTTTGCTCGCCTCCCGATAAGAACGGGAACATCAACGCAGCAATCCTGTTTGCTGCCCGCCTGGTGGGGGTTAAAAAGGTGTTCAAGGTGGGTGGCGCACAGGCCATAGCGGCCATGACGTTCGGCACGGAGTCTGTGCCTCGCGTTTACAAGATTTTCGGTCCCGGGAACCAATATGTAACAAAGGCAAAACAATTGGCACTGGAAGAGGGCGTGGCCATTGACATGCCCGCCGGACCATCTGAAGTACTGGTCTGGGTGGATGCAACAGCCGATCCAAATTTTGTGGCGGCGGATCTGTTGTCGCAAGCAGAACACGGCGAAGACAGCCAGGTGATTCTCCTTGCGAACGAGGAAAAACTCGTGGCTCCTGTGCAGGCTGCGATTGATCGCCAACTAGGAATGCTTCCGCGCAGAGCTATAGCCGAAAAGGCATTGGCGTCCAGCCGTGCCGTTGTTATGGACGATCTTCAAAACGCCATTGATTTTGTGAACGAATACGCCCCGGAGCATCTCATCATAAACACCGCCGATGCCGAACAAGTCGTCGATAAAATTATTAATGCGGGGTCAGTATTTCTGGGAAATTATTCGCCAGAGGCAATTGGTGACTATGCCTCGGGAACGAACCACACACTGCCCACGAACGGCTACGCCAAGTCGTATGCCGGCGTTTCGCTTGAAAGTTTCACCAAATTCATCACCTACCAGCGCCTGACCAAGGAAGGGCTTCGGAACCTCGGGCCCGTCGTAGAGACTATGGCCGAAGCCGAGCAGCTCATCGGACACAAGATGGCCGTCCGCGTGCGCCTCGAGGCCCTCGGCAATTCCTGATATTTAACCATTCACAACACCTACCCTACACGCTGAACATAGCCCATGCCTGTCCCCAATACACCGTTCGATATCAATGTTCTTGTGCGTGAGAACATCCGGAAAATGAAGCCCTACTCATCGGCACGCGATGAGTTCAGCGGTGAGGCGGAGGTTTTCCTGGACGCCAACGAGAATCCATATCCCACGCCCTTCAACCGGTATCCGGACCCTCTTCAATGGAATGTTAAGCATGCCCTGTCGCCTCTCAAGGGCGTCTCGCCCGAGCAGATTTTCCTGGGTAACGGAAGCGACGAAGCAATCGATCTCCTGATTCGCGCGTTCTGCGAGCCGAATCGCGATGCCATTCTCATCACCGAGCCCACCTACGGAATGTATTCTGTGTGTGCCAACGTGAACGCCGTACGCATCGTTTCAATATCACTCAACGGCAATTTCGATATCGACCTGTCGGCATTTTCCTCCCTGAACGATCCGGCGCTTAAGATCATCTTTCTCTGTAGTCCTAATAATCCGTCGGCCAACCTGCTGAATACCGATCGCATTTTCCAGCTCCTGGAGCAGTTCGCCGGACTCGTAGTCGTGGATGAAGCCTACATCGACTTCACTTCATCGCCCAGCCTCACGCAACAGTTGCCGAACTATCCTAACCTGGTGATCCTGCAGACATTTTCGAAGGCGTGGGGACTGGCCGGGCTGCGGCTCGGCATGTGCTTCGCTTCGCAGGAAATCATTGCTGTACTAAATAAAATCAAGTATCCCTATAACGTAAACATTCGAACTCAAGAGCTTGCGCTCGAGGCCTTATCAAACGCTCAACAGAAGGACGACTGGGTAAAAGAGATTCTAAAGGAGCGCGGAAGGCTATCCGACGCCCTTCTCGGACTCGCCATTACGAAGAAGGTCTATCCTTCCGAAGCCAACTTTATTCTCGTAAAAGTCGCCGACGCCCCGGGCACCTACAAACGACTCATGGCACTTGGTATTATTGTTCGCGACCGGTCTAACGTCAGGCTATGCGACAACTGCCTTCGTATCACGGTGGGCACACCACGCGAAAACGACCATCTGATAACGGCCTTAAAACAATTCAACCCATAATCACAAGAAACTTGGATCAATCCATACCGCAGCCTGGCTGCCGAAAGCAAATCGAACCATCAACCAATCAAAACATCAACCAATGAAGCGGGTTCTTTTCATCGATCGAGACGGCACCCTGATTGTCGAGCCTCCAGACGAGCAGATCGATAGTCTCGAAAAGCTTGAATACTTTCCGGGGGTATTCTACTGGCTTCGGCGTATTGTGCTTGAGACCACGTACGAATTGGTTATTGTTACCAATCAGGATGGAATGGGAACGTCCCGCTTCCCGGAGAATACCTTTTGGCCAGCACACAACAAAATGATGCGCGCTTTTGAGAATGAAGGTATTCTGTTTACTGAAGTATTTATCGATCGCTCCTTCCCTGCGGACAAGCTGCCCACCAGAAAGCCAGGAACGGGAATGCTTACACAATATTTTTCTATTGACTACGATCTCGCCCGCTCATTTGTAATCGGAGATCGCGTGACGGACATAGAACTTGCACACAATCTGGGTGCCAAAGGCATTCTGTTAAACGATGCCGTGATGGTGTCAAAGCTCGACGATGTTGGTCTCGCAGCATCCTGTGCGCTCATCACGCGCGACTGGTCGGACATACACGCACTCCTTACGTCGTCGCGCCGCACGGCCAATGTAAGACGGACCACCAAGGAAACAGACATCGATATCGCCATAGACCTCGATGGCCAGGGTAACTCATCAATGGCAACAGGTCTCGGATTCTTCGATCACATGCTCGATCAACTTGCCCGACACGGTGGCATCGATGTCAGCATCCACGTGAAAGGAGACCTGCATATTGACGAACATCATACCATCGAAGACACAGCGCTCGCATTAGGAGAAGCGTTCGCCCGTGCACTCGGCGACAAGCGGGGCATTGAACGTTATGGCTACTGTCTTCCCATGGATGATTGTCTGGCGCAGGTGGCCCTGGACTTCGGCGGGAGGCCGTGGCTGGTGTGGGAGGCTGATTTCAAGCGAGAGAAGATTGGTGAAATGCCCACGGAGATGTTTTATCATTTCTTTAAGTCATTCTCCGATACTGCCCGGTGCAATCTCAACATTAAGGCGGAGGGCGTGAACGAGCATCACAAGATCGAATCCATTTTCAAGGCATTTGCCAAATCGATCAAGATGGCGGTGCGCAAGGAAGGAAATCAACTGCCGTCGACAAAGGGGGTTCTGTGATGACCGCCTATTAACTCACTCTTAACACCATGAACATCGCAGTCATAAAGTACAACGCCGGCAACATTCAGTCGCTTACCTTTGCCCTGGAGCGCATGGGTGTCGCGTTCCAGGTAACGGATAACGCCGAATACGTCTCTTCCGCCGATAAGGTCATCTTTCCCGGCGTCGGCGAAGCCAGCACCACGATGGCTTACTTGAGAGACCATAAGATGGATCGACTGATCAGGGATTTGAAACAACCCGTCTTGGGTATTTGCCTGGGCATGCAGCTGATGTGCGCCCAGTCGGAAGAAAACAACGCCGTTTGCCTGGGAATTTTCAGTGAAACGGTTCGCCGTTTCACTCCCCAGGGTGATATGAAGGTACCTCACATGGGCTGGAACACGCTCGCGCTCACGAATAGCTGGTTGAATCGTGAACTTGATCAATCGTATGCGTATTTTGTACATAGTTATTATGTTCCCGTAAATCCCCATACTGCAGCGATTACGGAGTACATTCAGCCTTTCAGCGCCGCCATGCACAAGGACAATTTTTATGCAGTACAATTTCACCCTGAGAAGTCGGCCACTGCCGGCCAGCTAGTGTTACAAAATTTTCTGGATGTATGAGAATTATTCCCGCAATAGACATCATCGACGGCAAGTGTGTTCGTCTCACGCAAGGAGACTATGCACAAAAGAAAATCTACCACGAAAATCCCCTGGATGTAGCGCGTTCTTTCGAGGCTGCCGGCCTCACCGATCTCCACCTGGTTGACCTCGACGGCGCCAAACAGGGAAAAGTCGTCAACTGGGCCGTTATTGAGTCCATAACCAAGGGGACTTCGTTGCGTGTTGACTTTGGCGGCGGCATCAAAACCGTTGAAGAAATTGAGCGGCTCATCAACCTGGGGGTGAGCCAGGTGAACCTGGGCAGTATTGCCGTGAAACAGCCGGAAAAAATAACGGAGTGGCTGGAGCAATTCGGACAACACCGAATTATCCTCAGCGCAGACGTTAAGAATGAGATGATTTCCATCAACGGTTGGCAACATGATTCAACGATCAACATTGTCACGTTCCTTCGCGACTATATTCAGCGCGGAATAGAGAATGTTACCTGTACCGACATCTCGACGGATGGGATGCTGAGCGGACCCAATCTCGAATTATATAAGAAAGTACTGCTCGGTTTCCCTCAACTCAATCTCATTGCGAGTGGTGGCGTCAGCACCCTCGAAGACCTCTACGAATTACAAACGATCGGTGTAGACGGGGTAATCGTGGGGAAAGCGATCTATGAAGGGAAGATAAGTCTTGAAGAGTTGTCGAATCTATAGGCATGCTTACCAAGCGCATCATTCCGTGCCTGGACATCAAGGATGGCCGGACGGTAAAGGGAATAAATTTTGTAAACATCCGCGATGCCGGAGATCCCGTAGAGTTAGGTGCCTCGTATGCGCGGCAAGGGGCGGATGAGTTGGTGTTCCTCGATATCTCTGCTACGAACGAAGAACGAAAGACATTCGCCGCGCTGGTGAGAGATATTGCAAGACATATCAACATACCATTCACGGTTGGCGGGGGAATCGGCAGTGTACAAGACGTAGCGCCGTTGCTGGAAGCCGGAGCCGACAAAGTCAGTATCAACTCCGCAGCAGTGCGTCGACCAGAGCTCATTGACGAATTATCACGGGCTTTTGGAGCTCAATGCATCGTTGTAGCCATTGACGCGCGCACGGTAGACAACGAGTGGACTGTCCACACGCATGGAGGCAAGAAGCCCACCGAGAAGAAGTTATTCAGCTGGGCAAAAGAAGCGGAAGATCGCGGTGCGGGTGAAATCCTGTTCACCAGCATGGACCACGATGGCACCAAGAACGGATTCGCCGTCGATGCCCTGGCTAAACTTCACCAGATACTCACCATACCGCTCATTGCCTCGGGTGGGGCTGGCGTCATGGACCATTTCGTAGAGGCATTTGTGCTGGGCAAGGCGGATGCAGCACTTGCCGCCAGCATATTCCACTTCGGTGAGATACCCATCCCTGAATTGAAATCATTCCTGAAAGAAAAACACATTCCGATTCGATAGCACCATGCTCAATTCTTCAGCCATCAATTTTTCCAAACTCAACGGCCTTGTTCCCTGTGTTGTGCAGGATGCACGCACGAATGCCATTCTGATGCTCGGCTTTATGAACGAGGAGGCCTATCAAAAGACAATCGCCGAAAATAAAGTCACCTTTTACAGTCGCAGCAAACAGCGACTGTGGACCAAGGGTGAGTCGTCGGGCAACTTCCTGACCCTTGTCGACGTACTGCTGGACTGCGATCATGATACGCTTTTGATCAAGGTTATTCCCGCCGGGCCGGTGTGTCATACCGGTGCGGCTACCTGTTTTGGTGAACCAAACCTCGCCTGGGATCTTCATGCGTTGGAACGAATCATACTAGACCGCAAAGCAAAACCCCAAAAGGGTTCCTACACCAATACGCTGTTTAATGCCGGCATCAACAAAATCGCCCAAAAAGTTGGTGAAGAGGCTGTCGAGCTCGTGATTGAAGCGAAGGACAACCATAAAGAGTTGTTCCTCGGAGAAGCGGCAGATTTGCTCTATCACTACCTGGTTTTACTGGCGGCAAAGGATACTACCCTGCAAGAAGTGATGGGGGTGTTGCAAAAGCGTCATCAGAAAAAACCGTAGCGCGCCGACTCAACGATCGGCTAAAAGCGAATGTCCTCATACACACCACTCGTGTTGGTGCGACAGGACAATTTTCCTTTCAATGCGTCTGGTTTTAGGAGTGACTTACCCAACAGCATTCGAACGCATTCCTGAATGCCTTCCGTAATGGACGGATGAGGGTGAACGCATTCCGCCAGGCTCTCAATGCTCTCTCCCATCCAAATCAAAACGGCGATGGCCTGAATGGCACTGGACGCATGATTGCCGACGATCTTAACACCCAGGATCTTCATCTCGTCGTCGCACGAAACCAGCAACTTAATAAAGCCCTGTGTGTTTCTTTTGGCAATAGCTCGTGGAATACAGCTATAATCGAGCGTCACCACTTTATAGTCGAGTCCTTTTTCACGAGCCTGAGTTTCATTCAGGCCGACACCGGCTACCTCGGGATTTAGAAACATGATGGTGCTGATGTTCTCGTAGACGAGCTTTCGCTTGGGATTGCCAAAGATCTTTTCGATCGCATAACGACCTTCCAGTTCACCCACGTTAACGAGTGAAATGTCGGCCGTAACATCACCAACCGCATATATATTAGAAATATTCGTTTGCGTGTCGCTGTCTTCGATACCGCGTTTGGTTATGCTGATGTCAACGTGGTCATCCCAAAGACCTTCGTAGTTGGGTGTACGTCCCACCGAAACCAGGGCTTTTTCAACATTGAATATTGCATTGTTTCCATCATCGTATTGCAATTCGTATTCAACGCGACCGTTCTTGATGTCCATGCGCACCAGACGAGCGTTCCGGTGAATGAGCACGCCGT
>DATHKA010000102.1:0-17682 GCA_035489615.1 Chryseolinea sp. | reverse complement strand
TTTTGACTGCGTGGCGTAACAATGCCACTGGTACTATGATACAGTGGCAAGACAGTAATGCCAAGCATCCGTACTTCAAGAAGTTTTCTTTAGTTGAGCCAATATGGGCTTCAGGGATGCCCGTCCACATCATGCGCTATGCACACGTTTTGTTGATCTATGCGGAAGCGAAGGCCCGCTCCGGTAGTGTTGATGAGCAGGCGTACACAGCCGTTAATTTGGTCAGGGAAAGGGCGGGGCTTGCGCCGCTGGCGGGTCTGACGGTCGATGCGTTTGCGAAAGCTATTGTGGACGAACGCGGTTGGGAGTTTGCGGGAGAATGGTCGCGTTGGTTCGATCTTGTTCGCCTGGAAATGGTCGAAGAAGCCAATTCGCATAAGGCCGCAAATGATCTTAAGCCTACTGGAGTCATCACGAAAGCTGATTACCGTTTTCCAATTCCAGGCGCCGAAGTAATGATAAATCCCAACCTTGCTGACGAGGGAGATTAGCGCGCACCTGCCATGTTAAAGGCAGCAGGGCCTGCCATCGTTGCGAGACGGCAGGCTCCTGGTCAACTAAATTGTTTCGCGGGACCCGCGAGTCAGTCCGCACGATATTGCTATCTTGGCTCACAACATCCTATGAAAACGCGTCGCGATTTCCTTAAGATGTCGGCCATGGGAGCCATGCTGCCGGCAATCGATTCAATGCCGCACACTGTTGCGGCCAATAGTCCTATCGTTATTTCCACCTGGAACTTTGGGCTCGAAGCAAACGTCGAGGCATGGAAAGTACTTTCCAAGAACGGCCGGGCGTTGGATGCCGTGGAAGCAGGTGCGCGTGTGCCCGAAGGCGATCCCAGGGAGACATCTGTGGGGCTGGGCGGCTTGCCCGATCGGGATGGAAAGGTAACCCTCGATGCTTGCATCATGGACGAAAAGGGCAACTGTGGATCAGTCGCTTTTGTCCAGGGAATCGTTCATCCCATCTCCGTAGCAAGAGCGGTCATGGAAAAAACGCCGCACGTGATGTTGGTGGGAGAGGGCGCGGAACAGTTTGCCCTGGCGAATGGATTTAAGAAAGAAAAGCTGCTCACACCGAATTCCGAAAAGGCCTGGAAAGAATGGCTAAAGACCGCGAAGTACAAGCCAATCATCAATGTGGAAAATCACGATACGATTGGAATCGTGGCATTGGATGCGGCCGGGAATTTATCAGGTGCCTGCACCACGAGCGGACTTGCGTATAAAATGCATGGCAGAGTGGGAGATTCACCTATTATTGGCGCAGGGATGTACGTTGACAATGAAATTGGGGCGGCTGCGGCCACGGGCATGGGTGAAGAAGTGATCAAGATTGTTGGCTGCCACCTTGTGGTAGAGTTGATGCGCCAGGGAAATAGTCCGCAGGATGCGTGTAGACTGGCCGTTGAAAGGATTGCCAGGAAGAACCCCGAACGCGCAAAGGAAATTCAGGTTGGCTTTCTGGCACTCAACAAAGCCGGCGAGGTCGGTGCGTTTTGCTTACAGAAAGGATTTAATTATGCCGTGCATGATAAGTCCGGAAACCGATTGATTGACTCAGGTTTTTATTTCTCATGAAAGCTGAAATTGTTGTTTACAACATTGCCTCAGCATTGGCCGCGGAAGCCGGTGGCGCTGATCGGATCGAACTTTGCGATAATCCCGGTGAGGGTGGAACTACGCCGTCGGCAGGTGTAGTTGAAGTAGTAAGGCAGCACGTAAACCTCGACGTGTTTGCCATGTTGCGTCCGCGTGGCGGAGATTTTTGTTACTCGAGCTACGAATTTCATTCGATGAAGCGCGACCTCTTCCAGTTTCAGAAACTCAGCATCGACGGTGTGGTATTCGGTATTCTCCTTCCAGATGGAACAATCGATAAAAAGCGATGCGGCGAATTGATTGCCAAGGCGCGACCCCTTAAAGTTACCTGTCATCGCGCATTCGACATGACGCAGGATCCACGTCAGGCCCTTGAAGCTTGCATCGATGTGGGTTTTGATCGCATACTTACCTCGGGGCAAAAGCCGCAGGCATTAGCAGGGGTAGAGTTGATTCGCGAATTGATACAGCAGGCCGCGGGACGTATAACCATCATGCCTGGTTCTGGCGTGAATGAAAACACCGTGGCTGAAATTGTGTCGAGGTCTGGTGCACAGGAGGTTCACTTTTCGGCAATGGGCAATGAGCCTGGCAAGATGGTCTATAAGAATCTGTCGATTGCCGGGATGGGCTCGGAGGAGGGTAGCGAGTACCTGCTCCGAACCGTAGATCCTGAGCGGGTCAGGCGCATCAAAGCACTTGCTACTCAGGCGGTACGTGATGTCGGAGATTAACTACCGCAATGGCTATGCGCCAATGGCGCATAGCGGGATAATAAGGTACAAACGGCGGGGTTACTCTGCGCGCTTCGCCTTGATTGGGAACGTGCCGAACTCGCCGACTGTGATCTCTCCTGTGAACTCGTTGTCTTTGATGATTGATCTCACCTTCACGACCATTTCGTTTCCGCCTTGTCCGGTTGTGGTATATTGGAAAGTAAGTTCGTTACCAATAACACTAACTGATGAGAGTGGCGTTTCACGGTTGGATCGCTTGTTCGTTACGAGACCTGTATAGCTGCCGTTGTCTTTCTTAATTAACACGTCGCCGGCTCCGCCCTGAGGTGATTCGACGGTATAGTTCCAGGTACCGTCGGCTTTCACAACTGCATTGGCATCTGCGCCAGGAAGCGCGGCGCCTGCCACTGCTGCCGTGCCGGCTGGACGACCGGCTGTACCCTGCGCTCCTGTAGTCGGACGAGCGGTTCCACCCGAGGCTCCGCCACGCGGCTGACCGCCCTGTCCACCTTGACCGCCGCCCTGTCCACCTTCCATGCCTCCGCCGCCATCGCCGCCTTCTTTCAAATCATCGTTGCTGATGGAGCGCCTGCGGGACGGACGCTGTTCAACGCTCATCTTACCGATGCGGTAGCTGAAGTTAATGCGGAAGCTCATGTTGCGCATCACGTTAAGACTGTTCTGCTGTATATAGGGTGTCTCCAGTTTGCTCGGAATGCGGAACTCGCGTGTGAGGAAGTTCTCCGCACCAAATCCAATACTTCCCTTTTTATCGAAGATATCTTTTCTTAACCCCAGACTATACATGGCGAAGCTGCCTTGCGTTCCCTGAAGCTGCACCTGGCGGCCGCGGGCAAATCCAAAAGCCTGGATACCCCAACCTTTTCCCAGGTTGTAATTTCCGAACAGGCGACCGCTGATAATGAAGCCTTCGTTGTGCGCATCTATATTATTGTCGAGTACCGCATAGTACATGTCTGTTCCGCCGTTAAGCGAAAGCTTGCCGACATTTACGTTCGCGAATATGCTCATACCATACGCATCTTCTGTTCCGATGTTCTCGTAGGTGGTCAATATTCCTCCGTTCTCCAGGGGAATGCGTACTTGTTGAATGGAACCAGTCGTATTGCGAACGAATGACGTCAAGTTCAATGATACACCTTTTATAAAGGTGCTGTAACCCAGTTCGTAATTGTTCGTGTATTCTGGATCAAGCTGGGGATTGCCTTGCGAGATGTTGATCTGGTTAGAACTCTGGATGTTCGGATTCAGAAAGCGTATAGAGGGCCGTTGTATCCGACGGTTGTAAGAGACCTTGATCATACCGCCTTTGCCCAGCTTTCTAGACAAATTGACACTGGGCACAAGCACGCCATAAGAAGGAATGTCAATATTTTCTTCTGTGCGTGTAAATGCGTCGATCGTGGTGTATTCATAACGCGAGCCTGCCTTGATGCTGTACCCCTTGGGCAGCGTTATGGTATAGGAGAGATAGCCGGATACAATGTTTTGATTGTAGTTGAGGTTATTGGTCAGGCGTACGCTGTCCACCAGGGAATAGTTGCCGTCGCCTTCAGGATCGGTGAAGTAGGAATAGTCGCTATACGCCCGGCGTATGATATCCTTGGCTCCCATTTCCAACATCTGGTTTGAGCCTATCGGCGTTTGAAAATCCGCCTGAAGCGTGATCTCGTCGTTATAGCTGTCGTTCAAATTCTTATAGCCACTGGGTACACTCAGCCCGCCTTCCTCGAGGGTGACATTGGTGAAATCATTGTTCCGGTTGTTCTTGCTATAAAGTGCCATCAAACTGAATTCCTTCTGCGGCTTTTCGTACAAGTGCGTATAGGTAAGACTTGCATCGATGGAATTGTTCAGGTCATTCGTCTTCACATTGCGCAGGTTGCTGCTGGTAAGAGCATCGTTTGTGTACATCTCCGTGTACAAGCCATCCTGGTAGGAAATGTTGTTGCGTGCGCCAAAGCGTACTGAGGCAGCGAGCGTATTGTTCTTGTTGATGTCGTAATCCCATCCCAGATTGTAGTTACCGAAGAGACCATGGCTTCGGGTGTCCGCCTGTTGCAAATTGAGTGTTTGATTTCCCGAGATAGGGTCCGTGGTAAGCTGATCATTTTCAAATCTACCATTGATGTTATACATCGAGCGGCCCCAACCACCCAGGGAAAATCCCATTTTACCCGTGCGCAGGTTTCCATTTAGCCCAAGGTTCGAACCCCTCGTGCCAACTCCGGCATCCACGTTCAAGGTCGCCCCCTGCAGGTTATTCTTCTTGGTTACGATATTGATGATACCGCCGGATCCTTCCGCGTCATACTTGGCGGATGGAGAGGTGATCACCTCTACCGTCTTGATCTGGTCGGCAGGGATCTGCTTCAACGCGTCGGCTACACTGCTTGCCATGATGGTTGACGGCTTGTTGTTGATGAGGACCAAAATGTTCTGGCTGCCCCGCAAGGTTACATTGCCATCCATATCTACTGATAACATCGGCACGCGCTTCAGCACGTCCGTAGCATCGCCACCCTTGGTTGTCTGATCGTTCTCTGCATTGTATATCGTGCGGTCTACACGTTCTTCAACCAGGTCTTTCTGGCCTTCGATCACCACTTCTTTCAATACTTTTGTACCGGTACCCAGTTTGATAGTACCCACACTTAAGTCGCCATGCTTGTCCAGCTTTATGCCGTTAAGCGTTTGCGTTTCATACCCGATAAATGATACCGTTACGTTATAGGTTCCTTCGCCAACTTTGTTAATTATGAACTCGCCCTTGTCGTCGCAGACCGTGCCGTTTACGGGTTTGCCCGTAGCCGGATCGATGAGTGCCACCGTAGCAAACTCAACAGGTTGATTGCTGTCCACATCGATCACTTTTCCCGTGATCTTGGCATTTCCCTTTTGCCCCGTGACCTGCTGCGTTTCCGGGTTCTGTGCGCCCGCAACCTGGATGCACAAAAAGCCGACCAATGCGGATAATAATAGTTTCATTGTGTTCTTAGAAAAAAAATACTTTAACCTTACCTGGGCATGGAAATCTCATGCCGATTCCAACTGTTTATACTGCAAAACAAGGCCTTTTGTTTAAGACCTTTCACGGTTATTATACCAGCGGGCACTTTGATTCGATGATTCGGCCACCTATTCGACGGATCCGATCTATAGTGCTTGAAAGGGTGTTCGTCGAAGCAATGATGAGGTGGGTATAAAAGAGTACAATTGAGGCATCTGTTACGACCGCACGAAGTACCTTTAGGCCATTCATAACGTTCAGTTGAATCATGTCAACGTTTTTTCAGCAGCGTCGGGTCGTTCTGTTGCACCTTTCTTTCTGGTGCGTGTACCTGTCGTTCTTCCTATATCAAATCACGTCGTGGCGCGGTAGGGAGTTTGACTGGGGCCGCGTCGTGACAGCCGCGTCGCTACAGATAACGTTTGCGGCGCTTGCTGCATACCTCAATTACTTTCTTCTGCTTCCCCGGTTTCTGAAACACAAGAACCTGCTTCGGTACGTTGCGGAATTCATCCTGCCGTTTGCATTACTAATGGTCGTAAGGATATCATTGGATCGTTTCATCGTCGATGGTTTCACAGGTCGGGAAGAGTGGATGTATAGTACCCGGTTCCTGGTGCAGGTGATCATGACCAACCTGTTTATCGCGATCTTCGTGGCGATGTTGCGATTTGCCCTCGAATGGATTGACCTGGAGGCAAAGAAAAAGGAAGTTGAAAACGAACGACTCATCGCGGAATTGAATTTTCTGAAAGCGCAGATCAATCCTCACTTTCTTTTCAACACGCTGAACAACCTGTATTATCTCGCGTATAGCAAATCGGAAAACACAACGGAAGTAATCGCCAAGCTGTCGCAGATGATGCGGTATATGATTTACGACTCCAATCATCCTAAAGTGTTGTTGAAAAAGGAAATTGAATATATGCTGAGCTACATCAGCCTGGAAAGACTGAGACTCAACGACCAGGTACCGATTCAATTTAACGTTACGGGAAACACCGATAATGTGTGGATAACTCCGCTGATATTCATAACTTTTCTGGAGAATGCATTTAAGCACGGTGTGAACAACAACAATCCCAAGGCGTGGGTGAATATTTCAATCAGTCTGCAGGGAAACGCCTGTGTATATTCTGTTGAGAACAGCAAGACCAACGAATCAAAAGAAAGCATGGAGAAATCGGGTATTGGTCTACGGAACGTCCAGCGACGTCTGGAGCTGAGTTATCCAGGCGCCTACACGCTGGAAATGAATGACGCACCTGACAAGTATGCTGTTAAACTGAATCTTAATCTGGCTTGAAGATCAACTGTATAATCGTCGAAGATGAACCCCTTGCACGTAACCTGCTGTCGGACTACGTGCGCAAGGTTCCCCAATTGAATCTTGTGGAAACGCTGTCGAACCCATTGCAGGTGATGGATGTTCTGCGAAACAACGAGATCGATGTGATGTTTCTCGATGTCCAGATGCCGGACCTCACGGGTATTTCACTGTTGAAGGTGCTTCAGGTAAAGCCGCTCATCGTTCTCACCACTGCTTATTCGGAATATGCGTTAGAGGGCTACGAACTGGACGTTGCCGATTATTTGCTTAAACCCATCACCTTTGAGCGCTTCCTTCGCTCGGTCGACAAAATTACGCTCAGGCTGACTGAACGCAAGGCTCCAGCCCCGTTGCCGGCCAGTAAGCCATCCGTTGAGGCAACGCAACCCTTTGTATTTGTCAAGGATGGCACAAAGCTTATCAAGGTGAGGATTGATGAGATCTTGTATGTGGAAGGATTAAAAGATTACGTGACCATTCACACGAAAACTCAAAAGATCGTTTCCCTGCAGCGGCTCAAGACACTCGAGGAGGAACTCCCGTCGGATAAATTCATTCGCGTTCACAACTCCTTTATCGTGGCATTTAATGCCATCGATGTCATTCACAAAAATGATGTACAGGTAGGCACGATGATGATCCCTATTGGGGAAACGTACAAGAAATCCTTCAGGGAGTTCATCGATAAGAATAAGATCACGGGGTAATTATCAATTGACAATTATTGAAGGGCCTGTCGGCCCTTGTAGCTGTGTCGGAAGTTTGCACCTGGTGTTCGGCATACGGATGCAGTTGCGTTCATCCCGCTACGGATGGTCGGAGAAAAGATGTTGAAGAAATAGAAAAGGCTGTTCGCTACCCGAACAGCCTTTTCGTGGAGCATATCGGAGTCGAACCGATGACCTTCACACTGCCAGCGTGACGCTCTAGCCAGCTGAGCTAATGCCCCAAGGGGCGCAAATATAAACAGTCAATGGTTTGCTGCGCAGTGGCGGGCGACATTTTTTGAGATTATTGGCGTACCTTTGCCCCCTTAATCACAAATTCATGAAATCTTTCGAATCCCTGGGGCTGTCCGGGGCACTTGTCCAGTCGGTACTCCAGATCGGATTTGAAACACCAACACCCATCCAGGAACAGGCTATTCCGGTACTTTTGACCGGAAATCGCGACTTTGTGGGTCTCGCACAGACCGGAACAGGCAAAACCGCAGCATTTGGCTTGCCATTGCTGGAGCTTGTAAACGCCTCTTTGCGCGAAACACAGGCGCTTGTATTGGCGCCGACTCGCGAGCTTTGTCTTCAGATCACCTCCGACCTGGAGAATTTTTCTGAAAAATTTAAGGCCTTCAATATCGTCGCCGTTTACGGAGGCGCCAGCATCAGCGAGCAGATCCGCAAGGTGAAGCGGGGCGCACAGATTATTGTGGCCACACCGGGAAGACTTATCGACATGGTCGATAGAAAAGCAATCAATCTGTCAACAGTCCGTTATGTGGTGCTGGATGAGGCCGATGAGATGCTCAATATGGGCTTCAAGGAAGAGCTGGATAAAATATTGTCATTCACGCCGGAGACAAAACAAACCTGGCTGTTTTCAGCAACGATGCCCCGGGAAGTAAGGGAGATCATGAAGACCTACATGAGCAACCCTTTTGAGCTTCAGATAGGGGAGAAAAACACAGGCAATGTCAACATTGCTCACAATTATGTGCTCGTGCATGAAAAGGATAAGTATCTCGCGTTGAAACGCATCCTCGATGACAACCCGCAGATTTTCGGTTTGATATTCTGTCGTACGAGAATAGACACACAACGCGTTGCCGAGATGCTGATGAAAGACGGCTATAATGCAGATGCTCTGCACGGTGACCTCACGCAGCAGCAACGTGACCGCGTGATGATGAAATTCAGACAACGCAGTCTGCAGATACTCGTCGCTACCGATGTGGCCGCACGCGGGATTGATGTGGAAGACATCACCCATGTGATACACCTTAACATTCCCGACGAAATGGAATTCTATACGCACCGAAGTGGCCGAACAGCCCGGGCGGGAAAGCGGGGGATTTCCATCGCTATGATTTCACGGAGAGAGTTAGGCAAGGTGAAGCAGATTGAAAAGACGCTTAAGACGACTTTCACGAAGATGCCGATCCCTACGGGTGAGCAGGTGTGTCAACGTCAATTGCTGGCACTGATGCACAAAGTGCGCGAAGTGAAAGTAAATGAAGACGAGATCGGAGCGTTCCTCCCGGCTGTATATGAAGAATTGAAAGATGTGAGCAAGAACGATCTAATCAAGCGTTTTGCTTCGATCGAGTTTAACCGATTTCTCGACTATTATCGCAATGCGCCTGACTTGAACATTGAAGATCGGAAGCCGGGCGAACACGAGAGCGAGCGCTACCGCCAGGGTGGAAGGTTCTTTATCAATCTCGGTAAGATGGACGGCATGGAGAAGGGCGACCTGCTCGAGCTCATCGACGACGTCACTGGCGTGGACGGCAAGGCGATCGGAAAGATTGAACTAAAGGGTGCTTACTCGTTTTTTGAAGCCGAAAAGGATAAGGTTGAGGATATCCTGAACGGCTTTAAAGACATTGAATACAGTGGTCGTCAGGTAAGGGTTGAATTGACGGGAAAGGCACCGAGCAATTCCTCACGCGACTACAAGAGAGGTAAGAGCAGCTTTATGAGAAAGCCTGGTGCGGGTCCAAAGAAGGGCCGGGTTTAGGAAGCATGCGCTGAACGTGCCGGCACTCCTGTGCCTGAGGTGAGGCTGATTTCTTGTCCACGACATCAAGGGTATAGTCCTTCGTTGCGAATCTTTGCGACGCAGCCGTGCGCATTTTGTTCCTTAAATAGTGATGAAAGGGTATGATTCTTTGTTTGAAAGTTTTGACCTTAGGCATCATAAACTTCAACTGCTAAACTCGAACATGTTATGAGTACATCCAGACGAGACTTCCTGAAGAAATCTGCTGTTGCAACGACCGGCGCTTACCTGGGTGCCTTGGGATTCAGCCCGAAAAGCTATGCCCGGATTATCGGGGCAAACGACCGCGTTCGCGTAGGGGTCGTGGGATTTTCTGACCGTTTCAGGGGGTCTTTATTACCCGCCTTTTCGTCACTTCACAAGGAGCACAACTTTGATATCGTCGGCGTTTCCGACATCTGGAGGCTTCGTCGGGAGGCGGCGTTGGTACAGCTGAAAGACAAGATGGGCCACGACGTGAAAGCGTATCGGAACAACGACGAGTTGTATTCGTCCAAGTCTGTGGACGCGGTGATCATCAGCACGGCGGACTTTCAGCACGCCCAGCATGGCATCGAAGCGGTGAGGTCCGGATGCGACGCTTATATCGAGAAGCCTTTTGCCGAAACAATGGAAGATAACCGTGCAGCATTAAAGGCCATCAAAGAGACTGGCAAGGTCGTGCAAATCGGATCGCAGCGACGAAGTGGCACCAATTATAAGGCAGCAGCTTCGTACGTGCAAAGCGGCAAATTCGGCGACCTGTCCATGGTCGAGTTAACCTGGAACGTTAACCAGCCCGGCCGTTGGAGGCGCGTGAAGGATGTGGAACTGATGAAGGAGGAGGATACCGACTGGAAACGCTATCTGATGAATCGTCCCTTTGAGCCGTTCAACGCCAGGAAGCACCTGGAGTTCCGTTTGTTCTGGCCCTATTCATCGGGCCTGCCAGGCCAATGGATGAGCCATCAGATCGATACAGTTCATTGGTTTACGGGATTGAAACACCCGAGAAGCGTAGTGGCCAACGGTGGTATTTATTTTTGGAAAGATGGCCGTGAGAATTGGGATACCATTACGGCAGTGTTTGATTATGGACCAGAAAGCGACGCGAAAAAAGGCTTTCAAGTGACGTTTGCTTCCCGCATGCACAATGGTTCCGACGACCCGAAAGAATTGTACTACAGCAATGGCGGAGAGATGAACCTGAATACGAACATGATCACTCCAACGGGTGGCCTGAGCGAAAAGCACGCCACGGCTATGGGCATGAAGGCGAACCTGCTGCCGGAGTTGAATCTCAAGCAGGTTGAGGAAAAGGTAGAAACTGCTGCCAATACAGGTGGTGATGCGCTCACGACCAATCACATGCGCAATTGGATGGAATGCGTACGCAGCCGCAAGGAGACGAATGCACCAGTAGAGGCGGGATATTCGCACGCAATTGCGTGCATCATGGCCAATGCAGCAGCACGGACGGGAACGAAGGTTACGTTCGATGAATCGAAGCAGGAAGTGATGGCGGGTGCGAAGATCTTTAACATTTGAAATCAATTGACAATTGACAATTACGGGCGGCCTGTAGCAAAAGGCCGCGATAGCGGGCTCTCCAATTGTCAATTGTCAATTCTGAATTTTATCCCACGCTACAAAAATAGATTTCCCATGAGAACACTCATGATCGTTGCTTGCTGTGCCATGCTCGGTACTAATGCCCTTGGTCAAAAGGGGTTCAGTCTTAAGGACGACCCTGCTAATAAGAAAGTCCGGGTGCTGTACAACGGACAGCTGCTCACGGCATACTGTTATTTCGATTCGACCGAGAAGCCTGTGCTGTTTCCGGTGAAGACCGTGTCGGGGGTTACCGTGACGCGTGGCTACCCCGTTGCGCCGCGGGAGGGTGAGCGCACGGACCACCCGCATCATCTGGGTATCTGGCTGAATTACGAAAGTGTGAATGGCCTCGACTTCTGGAACAACAGCACGGCGATCGCGAAGGAAAAACTCGACCACTATGGATCGATCCGTCATCAAAAGGTTTTATCATCTACAGGCAAGGGCGACAAGGCAACCCTGTCTGCCAGTAGCCAATGGGTTGACAACACTGGGAAAGTACTGTTGAACGAGGTCACGGATTTTCAGTTTTCTGTATCTGGCAAGGATTTTATCATCGATCGAACGAGTACGCTCACGGCGGCAACCGATGTCGAGTTCAAGGACGTGAAGGACGGCATGCTCGCGATACGTGTGTCGCGGGCCTTGGAGCAGCCATCCAAAGAGGCGGGGAGTTTTGTAGATGCACATGGTGAGATAACCAAGGTTCCCGCAATGGATAACTCACAAGTCACGGGTTTGTACGTGAACCGCGAGGGAATTCAAGGCGATAGCGTATGGGGCAAGCGTTCGGAGTGGGCTTATCTGAAAGGTAAAGAAGGGGGAAAGGACGTGGCCATTGTGATCATTGACCATCCTTCCAATCCTGGTTATCCTACGTATTGGCATGCGCGCGGATATGGGTTGTTTGCAGCAAATCCGCTTGGTCAGAAAGTATTCAGCAAGGGCAAGGAGGAGTTAGATCTCAAAGTAAAGACGGGAGAGAAGACAAGCTTCAAATACAGGATTGTTATTCATGAGGGAGCGATGGTGCCAAAGGAAGCGGATGCTTTGATGAAGGACTTTACTCGGGTAAAGAAATAATTGAAATGGAGAATTGACAATTGACAATTTTGGAGGGCTGGTTTGCCCTCTTTTGCTTTATGCATCTGGATTATTATTTCGTTGCAAGGATTTGCCGCCGAATGGAAAGGCTAGCAAATGATGCACAGTTTTGGCATTCGCGCTGTAACGTTCCGGTCCGCTACTGAGTCTAAGTGCTGACTTGGATTACGCTCAATTCAGCAATCATGTTCAGGAATTACCTTAAAGTCGGCATCAGGAATATCCTGAAGTACAAGTCCTTCTCATTTATCAACGTGTTTGGGCTGGCACTGGCTATGTCTGTTTGCATGCTCATTATTCTGATGCTGGCGGACCAGATGAGATATGATCAATTCCACGTCGACAAGGAGAGGATATACCGCATACTTTCTGACGATTCGAATTCCCCATTCCCATACGCGTCTAGCGCAGTTCCTTTGGCGAACGTCCTCAGTTCCGATTACCCCGTTGTAGAAGAATCCGTTCATCTCATTAGAGGCGTAGGGGGAGATGCCATATACCGGGAAAAGACGTTTGAAATGCGAGGCTTCTTTACTAATCCGTCGTTCTTCCAGGTATTCACCTTTGAACTTGAGAAGGGGAATAATGCTTTGGCCCTTGCGTCACCCAATTCCATGGTAATAAGTCAGGAGTTGGCAGAGCGAATGTTTAAGGATGAAGATCCTCTCGGTAAAACTATTGAATTCGCAGATCGTGGATTACACTATCTCGGTGGCTATCGGAACGAACCGGCGCCAACACCTTGGGGAAATTTTGTCATTACGGGGGTTATTAAAAACACTGGCGATCCCTCGCATTTAAAGTTTGATGTACTCGTTTCGTCAGCATCGCTGCCGTTGTTGACGGCAGACAAGAAGGTGAACGACCTCTCCGGTAACTGGGAAAATGTTTATGAATGTTTCACCTATGTTCTTTTGACCGAGGGAAAATCCGGAAACGACCTTGATAATGCATTAGATGATTTGACAAAACGCCAATATGCGCAGCTTGAATTTTTCAAGGATTTTAGGCTGGAAGGCCAAAGGCTAACAGACATCACACCCGGAAAATTTACAGCCAATCCGACAAGCTTCAGCATGCCACTCATCGGGTATTATGTATTGGGTGTTCTGGCGTTGATCATCATGGCCTCAGCTTGTCTGAATTATACTGGCTTGTCGATAGCCAGGTCGCTGACACGTGCGAAAGAAATAGGCGTCCGTAAAGTTGCCGGTGCAAATAAAAGAGCGCTCGTCTTTCAATTTATGAGTGAGTCAATTCTCGCCGCGATATTTGCGGTGGTGATGGCTTCAATAATGCTGTTTTTCATGGCACCCGCTTTTCAAAGATTGTGGGTCAATCAATACCTTCACTTTGATCTGCATCCAACGGTTTCCGTTTATGCAATATTTCTTGTCTTTGGACTGCTTATTGGAAGCGTTGCCGGGCTTTATCCCGCTTGGCATCTATCAGGGTATCAACCCATTAAGGCACTCAAGAGCCATTCAAACGGGCGGTCCGGAAAGTTGGGCGTTAGGAAAGCGCTTACCGTATTGCAATTTGTCATCTCACTGCTGTTCATCACGACCAGTATTTTAATATTTAATCAATTCAAGCACTTCCTTGAGTTCGACTACGGAATGCAATCCAAGAACATCGTGAACATTCCGCTACAGGGAAATGACTACCAGAAGGTGTCAGGTGAACTAAGTTCGGTACCGGGAGTGGCCGCCATTTCGGCATGCGACATCATCCCGGCCACAGGCATATCTAACGGAACCCGTTTAAGAAAAGGGAATCAGGCTAGCGTGAAAGACGACGAGTATAAATACTTTGACACGTTGCAAACCGACGAAAACTTTGTCAAGAACTTTGGACTTGAACTAGTTGCCGGTATGAATATCCCTGATCAGCGCGCCGCACAAGGTGGATTCATCCTGCTGAACGAAGCCGCTGTCAAAGAACTGGGATATGATCATCCGGCTGAAATTATTGGTGAAGTCTTTGAGGAGGAAGGCACCAGCGAAGCCGTAGAAGTAATCGGTGTCGTTAAAGATTTCAGATTAAGGATGCTCATTGAACAGAATGAGATTGGTCCGATGTTATTACGGAGTGCTTCCAACTTCAATTTTATCAATGTAGCGATCGTCGGCGTTGATACGGAAAGAACGCTGGCTGGGATTGAACAACAGTGGAAAAACATCGACCCGAAGCATCCATTCAAATACGAATTCTTTGATGCACAGCTGGCGAAGACCCATCAGGCGATATTTGATGCGGTCTCTATCATCGGTTTCATCGCGCTGTTGGCTATTGTCATTGCCTGCCTCGGATTGCTGGGAATGTCGACGTACGCGGCAGAGCGCAGGGTCAAAGAAATAGGCATCAGGAAGATCCTGGGTGCGGAAAGTTTGAGCATCGCCATGCTTCTTTCCAGAGGATTTCTAAACGTGCTGCTGGTTTCGGTAGCGATCGGCGCGCCGCTTAGTTACCTGGCAAATAATCTATGGCTTCAGAAGTTACCGAACCGGGTCGAATTTGGAGTGGAGACTGTCTTTTCGGGAACGGTCATTCTTTTGGTGCTGGGTTTGTTCACCATAGGATCGCAGACTTTCAGGGTATCAAGGCGCAATCCGGTAGAGTCGATTAGAAGAGATTAGGCTTGCCCAAACTGTGGGCGATTGGCAAGAACTCCAAAAGAACAAATTAATGGTCAACCATGCCGGTATGACTTATAGCCTGTGTTGTAGCGCGCGGTTTCAACTCAAGAGTTTTTCGTCCCTCATTATCTGTACTGCTTTGTCAGCCTCACGTTTTCCACCACTCAATGAGCCAGGTAACATTATTAATCTCTTCTTTATTTGTCCGTTGTCGTTAAACGTAACGTCAAATCTTGGTCGAGTCAGTCCAGATGTCCCAGAGTTGTACGTCACGCGTTTAATATCTTTTCTGTCAATTATAGGTGTCGCGGAGTTGTTTCTACTTTTTACAATTCCGTAAATGAGATAAAGTCCTATAAGTCCAAAAAATAAAGTCGCTGTTGTGTCACCTTTGTTGAAGCTGTCGTAGGCGAAGTAAATGAGTCCGACTGAAAGAAGCCCGTATATTATTAAAATTCGAGTCACATTATTTCCAACTGTGACTTTTGAAATGTTCCCAATGATCCCGTCCCTCGTTAAGATTATTTTGTCTGCCGTCACGTGACAAAAACCCGTCTTTGTCCTAAATGTCTTCTCTGTCTCCATGTAGTCCTAGAATTAAATTAAAGCCAACATCTATCCAAGCAACTTCATACTTAACACAGATTTGTTTTGATCCTTTGTATAATTATCCAGACTGTTCATTGGTATGGCTGCCAGTGTTCTCATATAAATAAAAAGGAGTCTTTGGCCCGGTTGGCCAATTCTCATCACCTGCGACCACCTCATCAATCTTGGATATTAACCCGCTCACCGCACGCAACTGCACCTTACCACCAACTGCATCCCTTACTACGTTTGTTACGATAACGGATTCCAACCTTGCCTCAAGGGAGAAGTGAAAAATGACGCTCGTCGTCAGATGGGCTATACCGCTCACCCAGGCCCATAGATATAGTCTTATTGACTATATCACCTAACTGATTTCGGCAATGTCCCCCCCTTTTTAGCCAACGACGGGTGAATGGTCATCTGTCATTGTTTTGGAATCATCATCGAGTCATTCCGCTGAAACTTACCGTCTTGAATTTATTTATGCGGATCTCCCAGCAGCGGAAAGAACTGCCCATCCATCTTATATCCCTTGGCCACCGCCGGAACTCCTTCCAGCAGGGGATCATTGGAGTCAGATAAAGTACCGTCGGCAAACACGTTGATCACGAACGCGCGGCGCGAGCGTGGCGATTTGTTTTCGTAAGAGCCATGCACCAACAGCGGGTGATGAAACGACCCGTGTCCCTTTTTCATTTCGATGAATGCCTTGTTGGCGAACTGCTCCTTCTGTGCAGGACTAAGGAAGCGATCTAGTCCATCCATGTCGCCTGCGAGGTCAGGCTTGTCCAGGAGTCCCCACCGGTGACTCCCGGGTATGTAGCAAAGGCACCCATTTTCGCGATTGGCGTCATCAAGCCCAATCCAGCAGGTAAGGTGTTGCATGGGAGTGGTACGCGTCCAATAGCTGAAATCCTGGTGCCAGGCAACTACGCCGCCGTGATGCGCGGGCTTTGAAAAAAGCTGATCATGCCAGAACCGAACCGCCTTGTTGCCGAGGAGCTGGCTGGCGACCACGACAAACGCCGGATTCCAAAGCACATCATGAAATCCGTCAGTGATGCGCCAATGCCCCAGGGAATGGAACAGCACGGCGTTGGGATCTTTCGATTCGTTGCTATGGAACTCATAGAACAGTCCGTGCTGAGGATGAGCAGGGTCTTTAATTTCTTCCAGGTCCCCGATGAGTTTCGTTATCTGTTCGTCATCGAGCAGCTTGATGTTGGCCAGATAGCCATTCTCGTGGAAGAAGGCGACTTGTTCTGGTTCGAGGGCGTACTGTTCCCAGTCCGAGCGCTTCAGCTTCGGGAAGAGTTTCGATACCGGTTGGTGATATAGTGAGAGGTCGTTCATAACGTCTGGGATATGCGGTTTCGATGGTGTACTGACCGTGTGTGTTTGTCTGTTGTCTTGACATAATGGCCACCTGCCATGTTCACTTTGGCAGCGATCAAACCTTAGTGCGCGCCGGTGTGAATCAACATAATTTCCGGGAAAAATGACGCAGCAATCGTTAGAAATTGGATCAGCGGCAGCATATTGTCGCGGCAGAGAAGCCCTCCAGTGCGGATTGGAGGGCTTTTTGCAAGGTTGAATGGGAATCAAAATCGAAATTTATGGCGAAGATGTCGTTTAGTGAACTCATTGGGCGGGAGGAACCCACGTTTGTGGATTTTTCAGCCGAGTGGTGTGGTCCCTGTAAGATGATGGCGCCGATCCTGGACGAATTGAAGTCGAAGGTGGGGGATCGGGTGAAGATCCTGAAGATCGACATTGACAAGAACCCGCAGGCAGCGGCGGCCTACCAGGTGCAAAGCGTACCGACGCTGATGTTATTCAAGGGCGGAAACGTGGTTTGGCGGCAGTCGGGAGTGGTGCAGGCGGAGTACCTGAAGCGGGTGATCGACCAGCATATGCACGCAGGCATATAGGATCGTTTCGGCCTTTGGTAGATAAAATCAAATTATTAATATTGCACCCCGCTCAACAGGGCGGGTTTGTTCGGGGCCGGTTATTGGCCATTTTGGATATTGAGAATTGTTTGGGGCGTAGCCCGATGATAATCGGGGCCGGTTATTGGCCCCTTGTGGATATTGAAATTGTTCGGGGCGTACCCCGATGATAAATCGGGGCCGGTTATTGGCCGTTTTGGATATTGAAAATGTTCGGGGCGTACCCCGATGATAATCGGGGCCGGTTATTGGCCGTTTTTGATATTGAAAATTGTTCGGGGCGTACCCCGATGATAATCGGGGCCGGTTATTGGCCCCTTGTG
>DATHKA010000101.1:0-11358 GCA_035489615.1 Chryseolinea sp. | reverse complement strand
CTTTGTGATGATCTGGTGATTTGGCATGAATATCCTCACGTAATCTTTCAGACTCTCGATGTACAGAATTTCGTTCACCAATACTTTCACCATCTTACGATCGGCACGAACGTAGAGAAACTTGGCAGATGCAGGGACTGCGGATTCGCGTGGTGAAGGCACAGACTTATGTTCCAAGTCCAGCACTTTGTGGACAGCCTTCAGGAAGCGGTCGAAGGAATAGGGCTTTAAGAGATAGTCGATCGCGCCCAACTCGAATCCATCGAGGGCGTATTCACGAAAGGCGGTTGTAAAAATAATTCTGGGCGGGTGAGATAGTGCCTTAAGAAAATCAGTACCCAACAGTTGTGGCATCTGGATGTCGAGGAAAATCAGATCCACGGAAGTCTGCCTCAAACAATCGAATGCCGCCAGTGCGTGATGGCATTCCCCCACGACCTTTAGCATGGGCGTGGCGTGGATGTACGTGCGGAGAATGTCCAGCGCCGGAGGCTCATCGTCAACGAGCAGGCATCGAAACGTGTTCATATGCTTCCGAGAGGGTAACTTTGTTTAATTGGATATTGAGGTTTACGACAAACGTATCTTCGTCTTCCGTGATACGTAGATCGTGAGCGTTGGGATACAGCAGGCTGAGTCTGCGTTTTACATTCAGGAGTCCCACCAGCGACGACCGGCCTTCCTTGTTCGTGGGAGCGGGTTTCCCATTGATCAATTTAAACTTGAGCAAATCGTCTTTTACCGTCAGGTTCAGACTAATCCAGGCCTGCTCGATCATTTCACCAGCTCCGTGCTTGAAGCTATTTTCTACGAAGGGCATCAATAGAAGAGGAGGGATTTGCTTGTTCGCGATATCGCCGCTGCAGTTAATGGCGATTTCCAGCCGGGATCCGAATCGTTCCTTTTCCAGTTGGATGTAGTCATGCAGGATCTGAATTTCACGTGAGAGATCAACGAGTGGTTTTGCACAATCTGTGAGCATGTAGCGCATGAGTTGTGAAAGTTCAAGAATTGCCTGTGACGTCTTGCCTGATCCGTTTAATGAAAACGAGTAGATAGTGTTCAGGGTGTTAAACATAAAATGTGGATGGAGCTGTCCTTTGAGGAGCTCCAATTCGGCGCGCAGCGTGGCCTTTTCCAGTCGTTCGTTGTCTATTTTCTTGAGGTGCCACAGCTTGATCAACTTGATGGCTACCGCAAATCCTGCCACCGTCATGGAGCCGCGAAGGCCGGCCATGAGGGATGCATAAAACTTCGTGTTGGGCTGATAGGGGATGTCGAAGGCCTTTCTGATGGGTATAATGGCATACGATGCAACGAACTGCGACATCATGGCCGTAATCACGATCAGGACAATGACCGAAAGCAAACCAGTCCACCAACGTCCTTTAAGAAGGAGTCCTGGGAGAATGAGATACAAAATTCCATAGCTCAGGAACATGTGTTGCGGCAGGTAAAGCAACGCCTCGAGATAAGCGAGAGGCGTGTGGATGGCGTGCATGGAACCGGTGGACGCCGGAAACCCATAGATGAATCCAAAGAATACCCACCAGGCGAACCAAAAGGTGAGATGGCGTCCGAACCGATAGCTGCGTTCCTGGGACAACGCAAGGCGGGAGAAAAATCCATCCATAACGAAACATACAGCATTGTGCGATGAAACTGTTCGTTTCACATCGATTGTCGACGAAAGTGGCAGTACCATAGACGAAGGCTGTTAGTCGAAGCAGTTGGCCTGTCTGGGCGCGACAGTCACTGCCTGGTCTACTTCACGAAAATTTCGCAACCGGGTTGCCGTATTTCCCTACAAACATCAATGAGTTATGAAAAAGTCAGGATTGATATTCGTGCTGGCGATGATTACCTGCACAACGGGCATGAGTCAGCAGGCGGCCCTAAGCGAAGCATATTGGGTGGTGGAAACGCACAGCCGCGATACGGTGTATTCTGTGGTGAGATTTTACGATGGCAGCAACAGCCTGCTACACGCGGTGAGAATTGAAAACATCGCGATCGATATACAACAAAAGAAACACCGAAAAAAGCTTGATCAGTTATTGGGTGAATTAAGGAAGCGAAGGGCGCAAGGGCTTAACCGCAGAGTCGCAATGTTGCAAAGTTCCGCAAAGTTTTTTTAAACATTATTTCATTGCCATAGTGATCACCTGGCTACTAACGTTACTATGCATACCTACAATAATTCCTTTGCGGAACTTTGCAACATTGCGGCTCTGCGGTTAAGTCTCCGCCCCTTCGCTTCCTTCACATCGAACTAGGACGCTGCAATCTTCATAACCGCATCCACGAACCGATCGAGGTCGCGCGTTGTCGTATAGACGTGGGGTGTTACGCGCACGCCGCTGATGTTTTCCCATTTAATGGCAACCGTGTGAATCTGATGTTCGGCCATAAGCTTACTCGCAACCGTTTCAGGTTCCATTCCATCAATAGAAAAATTTCCCAAGGCGCAAGAGAACTCAGGCTTGAGGCTGATATTCAACTTCACGCGCGGGTTGTGCATCACTTTCTCGCACCAGTAGTTCTTAAGATAATGCAGGCGTTCGGCCTTTCGTTTGCTTCCGATGGCGAGGTGGAAATCGATCGCCTGACCTATGGCTTGTTCGGGTGCGAAGGAGCGCGTGCCGAGTGTCTCGAACTTGCGGATGTCGTTGCTTTGAGGTTTGTCGTTTGGAAACAAAGGCCAAAGGCCGGCAATATTTTCCTTCCTGACGTATAGCATCCCCGTGCCGAATGGTGCACACAGCCATTTGTGCAGACTGGTGCCGAAGTAGTCGGGGTTAAAGTCACTGACTTTAAAGTCCATGTGGGCAAAAGTGTGCGAGCCATCCACGATTGATACGAGGTTGCGCTTTCTGGCCTCCTCACACAAACGTTTTACGGGCATGATTTGTCCCGTCCAGTTAATCATGTGAGTGATGTGCCAGATCTTGGTCTTTGGTGTAGTGGCACCAATAAATGCTTTAACGAACTCCTCTTCGCTCTCGATAGGAAGCTTCAGGTTGATCCAGTTGATCTTAATTCCATCACGCATTTCCTTTTGTTTCCACGCGTGAATCATGTTGGGATAGTCCTGTTTGGTCATCACGATCTCGTCACCCTTTTGCAGCGTAAGACCCCACGTGACGGTGGCCAGCGCTTCCGTTGTATTACGATTGATGGCAACCTCATCGGCAGAAGTTCCCGCGAGGTCAGCAAGCTTGCGTCGCAGGGGTTCCCTTCCTTTGTCAAGGATCTGCCACATATAGTAAGTGGGCGCCTCATTGCTCAAGTGGTAATAGCGGTCAACGGCATCTTGTACGACCTTGGGTTGTGGGCTCACGCCGCCGTTGTTGAGATTAAGCAACGTCGGGGATACCGTATACGCTTGCGCTAGTCGGTTCCAGAGTTCCTCGTCGCTTGCTGCGTCGAACGGTGACAGCTTATTCAGGCCGAGCAGAGCGTCACTAACGTCATCTGCGGCACGGGCAATTGACGATACCGACAAGGCTCCGGCAATGCCGATGGATTTATGGAAAAACGAACGACGGGTGGACATAGGCCTAGGTGTGAATGAAGGAAGATAGAAAAATGAATTACAATTGACAAGGACAATTGGCGCCTGGGCTACCGCACGGGTTTGCCTTACGCTTTTTTCTATTCAAGCTGGAAATAATAAACGTCACGATAGGGCTGGCAAAAATTATCAATTCTCCTCCATCATGTCCTTCAGCTCGATTTCCAATGCTTTCGTGCTGATGAAAATCTCATTGAGTGAGAGGGCCAGGGAAATCAGGAGTGACAACATGCTTAGTCCGAAGAGGGCCAATGCTCCGCTGTCTTTGTTGAAGTAGAAGAACATCATGCTGAGTACGCAAAAGAAGAAGCTGATGATACCCATGGCCTGCATCTGTTTCACCAGCACCAATCGGCGCTTCAGGTTCGCGATTTGGGCCTTGATGATCTCACGTTCTTCGTGTATTTGTTTGTACTTACCGTGCAGGTTGCGAATGAGTGTGGCGAGTGCCAGAAACCGATTGGTGTACGCCAGCATCATCAGCGTTATGGCCGGGAACAGCAGGGCGGGTGTATTGATGGATATTTGTTGCATGCTTGAATTCCTGATTCAATTTACTGAAGGCGTTGCAATTTCCTCAGGGACTTGGCCAAACCGCCGATGACGCCTACGGAGATGAGGGTCATACAGCCACCGAATATCACCGAACGGACCACGCCAAGCAAGCGGGCAGCGACACCCGATTCAAACATGCCAATTTCGTTTGAAGAACCGATGAAGATGTGGTTTACCGCTGACACGCGACCTTTCATGTTTTCGGGCGTCAGTGTTTGAAGCAATGTGCCGCGGATGATCACGCTCACACAATCGAACATACCGCTGATCATGAGCAATGACAGGGATAGCAGGAGATTTTCAGATAAGGCGAACAAGATCATGCAAACGCCAAAGCCGGCGACGCAATACAGAAGTATCGTGCCCATATTCCTGCGGATTGGATAGTGGGTGATGTAGAAGGCCATCATCAATGCCCCCACTGAGGGCGCCGCACGAAGTAACCCCAGGGCTATTGGTCCGGCGTGCAGGATATCTTTGGCAAAAATTGGAAGCAGGGCTACAGCTCCGCCGAAAAGGACGGCGAACAGGTCGAGCGAAATGGCACCCAGAATAATCTGGTTGCTGAATACGAAGCGAAGTCCAGCCTTGATTTTTTCCAGCATGCCCTGCTCTTCACTTTCCGGAGGCAGGGGTTTATTGGTTACCGCGAGCGCCAGTAACAAGCCCAGAATCATGAGCGCCACATCTGCGGCATACGATGCGCGCACACCGTATATACTATACAGGAGCCCTCCCACCGCCGGTCCACCGATGGCCGCCGTTTCCCATAAAGTGCTGTTCCAGGTGATGGCGTTGCTATACAGTTCCCGTGGAATGAGCTGAGGCATGTAGGCGAATAGCGCAGGCGTTAAGAACCCGCGTGCGATTCCGCTCAGAAAAATCACCGAGTATATCGAAAGCACGCCGTACTGAAGAATGGCGCTGCCCACATCAAGCGTAAAGGAAAGCAGGGCCAGTGAACACAACAACAACGTAGAAACGCAGATCAGAATGATCTTTTTGCGTTGCACGATATCGGCTATGTGGCCCGCATAGAGTGAAACGCCAATAGAGGGGATGGCTTCTGCCAAGCCAATAAATCCCAGCGAAAGTGGATCATGCGTGAGGTCGTACACCTGCCACGCTACAACGACGCCCTGAATCTGTATGGCGAGCGTGATGCAAAATCTGGCGGAAACAAATAAGCGAAAGTCGGGAAGTCTCAGTGCGGCATAAGGCCCGGTTGGTATACTCATTCTTCTGTACGTGGCGATGAATTTATTGACAGTTGATAACAGGCGAGCGAAAAGCCTGCATTTGCCAACAAGGGGCCGCTATTGTTAATTTTCATCGTTAATTATTTTCTCAATTGCACTAACCGCCATTTTCCGGCGAAGTTCCCGCTCGCCTTTAATTTCTACAAATGGGACGGGCTGATTTTGCATTTCCCGAAGGTAGATGTCGTATAGCTCCTGTCGTTTGGTGGGATGCTCGCGTTGTGGATCGTCTTGCCAGGGAATGTCGATATACGTAAGCAGATAGAGGTCGTACTTGCGCGTCGTTATGTAATTGAGAATTTCCTCCTCGACCGAACTGAACTTGAATTGGCTCCAGATTTTGATCACGTACAGGTTAGTGTCGCAAATCAGGACCTTGTTGGCGCCTCGCATGAACTCATCTTCGATGCGCAGCTGCCCATGAGCAATCATTAGCAGGTCACTCTGCACATATGGCCTGACCAGTTTGTCCATGTATCCACGGGCGTATTCGGGAGCCCATTCCGTCTTGAAATGGGTGGCCAGAAAGGCCGACAAATCTGATTTTCCGGTGCACTCCGGACCAATTACCGCGACTTTTTTGACGCTTGGCGGGCTAAAAGAATTCACAGGTCGAAAATCGGTTATATTTCCTGAAAATTCGAGCGATACTTGACATTCCTAAGTTGCTGAAACTGTGAATCGTCGAGCCCTTTTAAAGAACCTCGGATTTGGCCTGTCTGCCAGTCTGGTACTGCCACCGCTTCTTAGCGCGTGTCAGAATGAAGACCCTGCACCCAAAACTGCCTATGATGGCACGGTAGCGATCGTGGGCGCAGGTGCTGCGGGATTGTATGCCGCCGACATCCTGAAGGCCAAGGGCATCAAGGTAGTCATTTTCGAGGCTTCTGATCGCGTCGGTGGACGAGTGCGCTCGCTCAAGTCGTCGGACAGACCTTCACAATCCCTGATCTTCACATCGCAGACGCAGTTGGGCAACGACTTTCCCATTGAGCTCGGCGCTGGTTTCGTAAAGGGAGCCGATTCTGCCTGGGGCAAATTCGTTCAGCAGCTGAAGCTGAGCACGCTCAATATTACAACTTCCGCAACCGACGATTACATACTGGATGGCAGCTTCATCGCGGGTGCCGACATCGCCACGGACAGCGATTTCATCGCAGCGAAGAATTTTTACGATGGCCTCGCGTCCCAATCGGGCACCGGAACTGTGCAGGATGCCATTGAAAATGCGGGTATCAGCAGCCGTATGTATGCGATACTCAACGCGTGGATCGGTAACGGATATGCCACCTCAAATGACCGTATCGGCATGAAACAACTGGCCGAATCGCTGTCGATGCAGGCCCGTACAAAGGAATTGATTACGCTCACGGACAACCCCATGCAAGATGCGCTCTTGTCACGGTTCAGTAAGGTCGTGGAAGATGTTCGCATGAATCATCAGGTGAAGAGCATCGACTACAGTGGTGTGACGGTGGCCCTGGAAGGTGTTAATTCCGTTACGGGAGAAACCTTCTCGATGGATGCAGAAAAAGCGATAGTTACCGTGCCGATTTCAATCCTGAAGGCGGGTGATATTGCCTTCAAACCTGCGTTATCGGCCGGTAAGAATACCGCCCTTTCCACGATGGAGATGGATGCCAGCATTCGCGTACTGCTGGATTTCAAGGCAAATTTCTGGGGAGAGTCGTCTGGATTCCTCTACGGTTCGCCAGAGGCTCCTGAGTACTTTAACGCCGGCGTGGGACGCAGCGACGTGAGCCGTACACTAGCCGTCACGTTGAGCGGTGCCAAAGCCTCAGCCTATTCAGCGCTGGGGAGGAATATGGTACCCTTGCTCGTCAATGAACTCGATTCGATATTTGCCGGTAAGGCAACCAATCACATTCGCTATGACCCTGCCGATAACATGGTAGCCGTTATCCAGGATTGGACCCTGGACCCCTTCATAAAGGGAGGCGGAAGCTATTCGAAACCCGGAGGCACCAACCAACATCGAAAGGATCTCGCGGCATCGCTGGCCAGCAAACTATTCTTTGCAGGTGAAGCGACCGACTACACCGGAGAGTTTGGTACGATCAACGGGGCATTGTTGTCTGCGCAACGCGCGGCTGCCGAAGTATCGGAAGTTATCGGCGTATAGTATTCGCGGAAATTCACGTTCGGATACTTCTAATCATTTCCTTCGTCGCTTACCATATTCCCGTCTCGCGAATCAGGATAAAGCACCCCATTAGGAGGGTAAACCAACCGAATGTCTTTCGCAGCGCAATGCCGTCGAACCGCTTATTGAGTTGTCCTCCTACGAGTATACCGACAATCGCTAATGCGGTGATGGGCAGAAGCAAGTCCCAGTCCATGCGCATGTTGAAGAGATCGCCTATGAATCCCGAATAGGAATTTGCGGCGATGATAAATAACGAAGTGCCTACAGCCACCTTGAATCGCAATCCTGTGAGGAACACCAGGGTTGGAATAATCAAAAATCCGCCGCCTGCGCCTACCAGTCCCGTTAGCGTGCCAATGGATAAGCCCTGCAAGATCAGCCATCCGGTGCGCACCCGGTCATCGTCGGGTTCCGCCTTGCGACCGCGTATCATCGTAATGGAGGCCAGTATCATAAGCACGGCAAACAGGCCCAGGAGCAGCGAACGCCTGGTTATTTCAACGTGTTCGGATTGAAACAGAATTTCAGGTATCCGGTGAACGACAAATTTTCGCGTGAGGAACGTTCCCACAACTGAGGGAATGCCAAACAGGGCCGCAGTACGCATGCTCACGAGTTGCTCCCGGTATTTGGGTATGGCGCCAAAAAGACTGGTTGTTCCTACGATGAACAAGCTGTATGCGGCAGCCTCAACCGCGCCGACGTGGAAAAGATAAACCAGGATGGGTATTGACAAAATGGAGCCGCCACCGCCCAGTAGCCCGAGGATCAGGCCGATGCAGATCGAAGCGATGTATCCCAGTATCTCCACGTTAGGTTAATTCATGACCCGCACGGTTCATAAAAATCAATGCCAGCTAGTAACCACGGCTTATTACTCTATCCAATCGGTAGAATTACTTCGTTTGATTTACGCGGGATGCGCGAAATTACTCAAGCGCGCGGTACGAATAACAATCAAAGCCGATCGTATTCTACGATAAACACGTCCGGGAATTTTTCGCGAATTTCTTCACGAAACTGTTCAGCCTTTGCGCGTGTGGAGAAGTGGCCCAGGATGAGACCATAATATTTGACGCCGTTGATCACTTTGACCTGAACGGTGACTTCTTTCTTGTAAGAGTTCTTGAGGTTGTCAGACAATCGCATGAGGTTAACCAGTTCCTCATATGTGCCCACCTGCACGCCAAATCCCTTCGGTTTCGAACGCGAGATCTCGAATTCGTAGAACTCTTTCTCATCCACCGTGACCTGATCTATCGTTCGGCCCATTTCACTTACTTTGCCATCGCCCGGGTCGGTTACTTCAAGTTTCACGTCCGCAAGTCCATAATTTTCGAATCCCAGCTCTTCAGCAGCACCGCGTGACAAGTCAATTATCCGGCCTTCTACGTAGGGGCCGCGGTCATTGATCACCACTTCCACGGTTTTGTTGTTTGCCAGGTTCGTTACCCGCACTTTCGTCCCGAATGGCAGTGTTTTGTGTGCTGCGGTGAGCCGGTTGTGCCGGTATTTCTCGCCGCTCGCGGTAATAGTTCCTTCAAATTTGTCGGCGTAGAAGGAAGCTTTGCCTGTTTGTACTTGTGCGTAGGAAACTGTGCCGAGCAGAATGGCAACGATTGCCAGGCATAATTTGATGGAATTCATGAAGTAGTTGGTGTCGATAAGGGTGTTCAAAAAATAATAGCTTCAAAAATAATGTGATGCGTGCAATTAAAGTATAATTTTGCCCGGCAAATAATAGATCCAAAATTATTTGCCATGCCACTCGACACTTCCAAATTTCTATACGAGGCGCTCACCTATGATGATGTGCTCCTCGTTCCTGCCTACTCAGAGGTACTTCCACGCGAAACTGACACTTCCACGAACCTGACTACCAACATCAGGCTGAATATTCCATTAGTGTCCGCTGCGATGGACACGGTAACGGAGGCCGAGTTGGCCATCGGCATTGCTATGGAGGGAGGTATCGGATTCATCCACAAGAACATGAAGATCGGACTGCAGGCTGAGCAAGTGCGCAAAGTGAAACGCAGTCAAAGTGGTCTCATCCTCGATCCCATTACCCTGAACGTCAATGCCACGGTTCAGGAGGCCGAGAATATCATGCGCGAGTTCAAGATCGGCGGCATTCCCATTATTGATGATGGAAATAACCTCGCCGGTATCATCACGAATCGCGACTTGCGTTTTCAGAAAGACATGAATGTGCCGGTTTCGCGGATCATGACCCATGAGAATCTCATCACCGCTCCCGAAGGTATCACGCTTGAGCAGGCCGAAGGCACGCTGAAGAAGTATAAAATCGAAAAGCTGCCGATCGTAAACAAGAAGGGCAAACTCATCGGGCTGATCACTTTCAAGGACATCCAGAAGAAAAAGGCGAAGCCGACGGCCTGCCAGGACTCGTACGGTAGGCTGAGGGTTGGCGCAGCGGTGGGTGTTACGCCGGATATCATCGACCGTATCGATGCGTTGAAAAATGCAGGGGTTGATGTGATCAGCATTGATACAGCGCATGGTCATTCGAAAGGGGTGATGGATGCAGCGAAGCGGGTGAAGAAGAAGTATCCAGAATTAGACCTCGTCGTAGGCAACGTCGCGACGGGCGAGGCGGCCAAAGCGCTGGCTTCCGTCGGCGCCGATGCCGTGAAGGTCGGCGTTGGACCGGGAAGCATTTGTACGACGCGCATTGTTGCGGGCGTTGGTCTTCCTCAGTTATCGGCCGTATACGAAGCATCGAAAGCATTGAAGGGATCAGGCGTTTGCGTGATCGCCGATGGTGGTATTCGTTTCTCGGGTGATGTGGTGAAAGCTATTGCGGCGGGTGCCGATACCGTTATGATCGGTTCATTGCTGGCTGGCACGGAAGAGGCACCTGGCGAGATGATCATCTATGAAGGTCGGAAGTTCAAATCGTACCGCGGAATGGGTTCACTCGAAGCTATGGAAGATGGCTCGAAGGACCGTTATTTCCAGGATGTAGAAGACGATGTGAAGAAGCTGGTGCCCGAAGGTATTTCGGGACGTGTCCCTTTTAAAGGGGCGGTGTCGGAAGTGTTGTATCAGCTTACCGGTGGACTTAAAGCGGGCATGGGTTATTGTGGTGCTAAGAACATTGAGAAACTAAAAACGGCCAAGTTTGTAAAGATTACATCGGCCGGTTGGCAAGAGTCTCATCCCCATGATGTAACTATTACACGAGAGGCACCCAACTATAGCCGGAAGTAAAGCTATATAAGCGGTTATTATCAATTAGTAGCGCGTGCGAAATTGATCGTGCATGTTGCGTGTACTTTATCTATCAGAAATAGATAATTGGTTTCGTGCATTTTTCCTTATTTCGCTGCCGACTACAGGATAGCTAATTGACAGTAATGATTTCGGGACGATTTGTGAGATTGATTTTTTTCAGTTTTTCTTTTTTATCATCGGTCTTTTCATTCACGGGCTTTTACGCTTACGCCCAGGTAACTGGTGACTACAGATCTGACATTTCTGTTTTAGCTACGGATTGGAGCGACCGTAACAACTGGCAGATCTTTAAAGGCAGCTGGCAATCGCCAAATGCCACAGATGGGTATCCAGGTCAATTCCGGTCACCGGGTACGGTCACTATTCGCGAACACATCTTTATTTTCTTTCCCCTCGCAGTCGTTGCCGATATAACGCCACCGTTTGCCATTAACAATTTGGTTGTTAACGATGGTGGCGAATTGAACACGACCGGAGATCCGAGTCTGACCATAGCGCAAACGCTGACGGTAAGTAATGGAGGATCGATGTCGTTCGGTGGCGGG
>DATHKA010000100.1:0-2578 GCA_035489615.1 Chryseolinea sp. | reverse complement strand
AACAGCTTTTATTTTTTGTTTGGTGTTTGTGGCGTTTGGATATGATGATAGCCATCTGATAGTTGTATTGATTGACTATGGCTATCGATTACCGACCGTCGACACCGAGACACACGCGCACACTTTCTCTATTTTTCCATGAGCGGAATCCTATCAGAGAGCATAATCTGCAGTTTGCAACTATATTTGTTTCATCCCTTCTTCACGCCAATATATATGCTCAATCGCAGACAGCTTATTCAACGATTATCGAGTGTTCCCCTGGTAGGCGGATTACTTTCTGGCTTACCGATAGCATCCGCGACTGCGGCACCGGCGAAGGAGGCACCCAAGCGTGACCTGTTTAAAGAACTTGGCGTGCGCACGTTTATTAACGCTGCCGGCACGCTCACATACATGACGGGTTCTCTGATGCACGATGAAGTACTGGAGGCGATCAACTTTGGTGCGAAGGAGTTTTGTCTGCTCGACGAGCTTCAGGATAAGGTGGGAGAGAAGATCGCGCAGATGGTTCATTCCGAGGCAGCGGTTGTTACGTCGGGTGCATTCTCCGGGATGACCTTAGGGCTTGCGGGTATCCTTACCGGTATGGATGAGAAAAAAGTGAAAGCGCTGCCGCATATTGAGTACACGGGAATGAAGTCCGAAGTAATCTGTCAGAAGGGTCACGATATTGTGTACAATCAGGCGCTTACCAACACGGGCTGTAAAATGGTCATCGTGGAAACGGCGGAAGATGTTGCCCATGCGGTTAACGAACGCACGGCGCTGATGCACTTCTTGCATATCAATTCGGACCAAGGTAAAATTCAACACGAGGAATGGATAGCCCTTGGCATGAAATATAATATTCCCACCTCGATCGACATTGCCGCGGATGTGCCGCCCGTGTCGAACCTGTGGCGGTTCAACGATATGGGTTTCGACTTCGTGGTCATATCGGGCGGCAAGGCGATTCGCGGACCACAAAGTGCCGGATTGCTCATGGGAAAAAGGTCCATCATCGCTGCTGCCCGTCTGTCAATGCCGCCACGTGGTTTTAATATCGGTCGGGGCATGAAGGTGAACAAGGAAGAAGTCCTGGGAATGTATGTGGCGCTTGAGCGATATATCAACCAGGACCATGACAAGGAATGGAAGGAATGGGAATCAAAAATCTCGTTCATTGAAAACGCAGTGAAGGCTGTGCCAGGAGTGACCACAGAGGTGCACGTGCCACCCCTTGGCAATCACACACCCACCTTGCGCATCGGTTGGGATACCGCAAAGGTCAAGCTCACCGACAAGCAACTGCGCGAGGCGCTCCGATTTGCAAATCCGTCTATCGAACTCGGCGGAGGGCCGCCGAATTCGGTCAGCGTTACGGTGTTTATGCTGAAAGCGGGACAGGAGAAAATTGTTGCCAGCCGTCTGAAGGAAGAATTATCAAAGGGATTATCCTAAGACCAGGAACCGATTTTGAAAGAGTAGAATAAGACGTCATAACTAACCAAATGTAAATTCCCACTATCATGAAAACTGAAAGAAGATCCACGCTGAAAAAATTGTTTGCTTCCGCCGCCGGGCTCGTGGGCCTGGGCGCAATATCAGGCCATGCCGCTCCGGTTGCTCCTGAAAAGGAAGTATTCAACGTCGTGAAGGACGATCAGGATGTGCCCTTGTTCTCCGGCTCGACGAAACTCGGCAACCTGGTATTCATTGCTGGTAAAGGAGCGCACTTCGAAGGAGATATTACGGCGCACACCAAACACGTTCTCGATGAATTGGAGAAAGAGTTGGTAAAGGCAGGTTCATCAATGGAAAAGGTACTTAAATGCGGCGTGTTTCTCCACGACCTGAACGACTACAAGGCTATGAACGAGGCCTATAAGGGACGCTTCGGCAGCAAGCCACCGGTGCGCACAACGGTAGCGGTATACGGTGGTGTTCCGGGCGATTCCCTTGTTGAAATTGACTGCATCGCCTACATCTAACTTTTAACGCCTGCAGGGTCGCCTGCGCTGATTCGGGCTGGTCTGTCAGGACCTGCCCGTTCAGCATGCGACGAGTATTGCAGCACTTGTACCAAGTCATTCTTTTAACGCTTACCTACCGACTTCATGCTTACTACCTATCAACAGACAATCAAATCAAAATTCGGCGCAATACTCCTGATGATTTCCGTGTTCGCCACCAGCACGCTCTTCGCGCAGGATTACACCATCGTGATCAAGGGCGGTCATGTGATTGACGCAAAGAACAACATCAATGAAGTGATGGACGTTGGTATCAAAGATGACAAGATCGTACGCGTCGCGAAAAATATCGACGCCAAAGGCGCTCAAGTGGTTGATGCCAAGGGGTTATATGTAACGCCCGGCCTGATTGATATCCACTCGCATAACTTCTATGGCACGGAAGAAGATCACTACCTCTCGAACGGATATACAGCCCTTCCTACCGACGGCTTCACCTTTCGTTCCGGTGTAACTACGGTGGCCGACGCAGGTGGTGCAGGCTGGAAGAATTTTAACCAGTTTAAGGCTCAGACAATCGACCACTCGGACACGCGCGTATTTTCATTTCTGAATATCGTTGG
>DATHKA010000099.1:0-12496 GCA_035489615.1 Chryseolinea sp. | reverse complement strand
CGAACTCAACCTCGTGTGGAAACACATTCTGCCTGGCTTTTCAGCGGGCAAACTTCCGGCGGATCGGGCCGCGGCAAGGACCCTGAAGAGCCGGCTGGCGTCACTTGCGCTTACCCCTACCGTTGGAAAGCCCAACCCTGGCCTGGAGCAACAAGTGGCGGGAAAGACGTACGCCATGTTTACGAACGACCGACGACTGCAAAGCCTGGCTGTCAACTTTAATGCGGGCAGCTGTGAACTGGTGCTCAATACTGACTCCGTTGTGCATAAGTTGAACTTCGGACAAGGAGAGTGGCAATACAACGAGACCCAGAAATTTGGGCCCTACCTGGTGGCTGGTGCACGGGCTAATCGCGTTGGACTGCCTCCCTTTAGGATTGCCGGCAGCTACTCCTGGAAGGACGAAAGAACAATTGAATTCATGCTGCGATATATTGAGAGCCCACATCACGAAGTGATCACCTGCACATTTGAACAAGACTACGTCACTACCACTTTCCGCAGCTCGTTCGACAAGAAGGAGCGGACGAGCCGCGGTGTCGTGCGCAAGGTGCTGGATAATTCCCCCAGGCTCATTGTGCGTGGAGATGACATGGGTTTTTCACACTCTGGCAATCTCGCACTCGTGAAGTCCTACCGCGAAGGAATCGAAACCTCTATCGAAGTGATCGTTCCTTCGCCCTGGTTCCCCGAAGCGGTAAAACTCTTGCAGCAGAATCCCCGGGCCGACGTAGGACTCCACTTTGCCATCACCAGCGAGTGGGATAACATCAAGTGGCGACCCATCACGGATTGCCCCAGCATCACCAACGAAGACGGTTACTTTTATCCAATGCTCTACAAGAACCGAAACTACCCCGGCCAGGCCATCCTGGATCACGGCTGGAAACTGGATGATATCGAGCGGGAACTCCGGGCACAAATCAAACTCGCGCAAAAATACATTCCGGGCCTGACTCACATTTCCGGGCACATGGGCGCCACGGGCTTTGATCCCAACGTAAGGGCTATGGTAGCGCGCGTTTCCGACGAATTTAAGCTCGCAACCGTAGATTCAGATCCCTCGAGAAATCCGATGTCGTATGCCCGCGTCGACCTGAAAGACAAAAACACAGAGCAACGCATCGATGCATTTGTCGACATGATCAATAAGCTGGAGAACGGGAAGACTTATGTTTTCGTTGAGCACCCCGGCCTCAACGACGAAGAACTGAAAGCCATCAGCCATATCGGCTACACCGACGTGGCCGAAGGCCGCCAGGACGTAACGACCATTTTCACGAGCGAGAAGGTGCGGGAAGCGATCGCGCGCCGCGGCGTGCAACTGGTCAGCTATGAGCAGGCGGGAAAAAAAATTAGTAATGAATAATTAGTAATTAGTAATTGGGGAGCCCCTATCGGGGCTTAAGGTAAGAGAGTCGAGGAGGAAATTAATTCCGCGGCTCTTTTTATCTTATGGGCCGATAGGCCCTCCACAATTACTAATTATTCATTGCTAATTACTCATTATTCATCGTATTATACTTGCATGCATGCTTAAGCACTATTGGATTACAGCCATGCGCAGCCTGGCGCGTAACCAGCGATTTGTAATCATTAATGTGATCGGCCTTTCGTTGAGCATAGCCGTCTTTCTGGCCCTCAACAGTTATGTGCAATATCACCTCGGGTACGATAAGTTCTATGCGAATGGTGATCGCATCCACCGCGTCGATTACTTTGAATATCAGGATGATCAACCTGTCCTTGAGAGTGCTCGTACGCATGACCGGACGGCCCTTCTTATCCATGCGTACGTTCCGCAGGTCGAGGCGGTAACACGGGTGTACAACGAGCGAGCCTACATCTTCACGGAGAACGTGAGAATCGTTGATCAGGATATGTTGTATGTGGACAGCTCGTTCTTCAAAGTCTTTCCGGTGAAGATGATTGCCGGCGACCCTGATCAGGCGCTAGTGCCTCCTAAGTCTGTCGTCATTTCACAATCTGCCGCTACGCAGTATTTCGGCACAGACGATCCCATGGGTAAGACTTTGTATTTCAATGAACGATTGCCTTTTATGGTGACGGGCGTTTTCGAAGACATACCCGCCACGTCTTCGATAGACTACGATTTTCTGCTCAGTTGGTCGACTCTCAGCTTTTACGGCTGGGTGCCTCGCGATGGCACTTTCGATTCGCCCTGGACTTTCACTTACGTCCGATTGAACGAGAACGCTGGCGAAGTCGCGGCGATTGATCAGTCGCTGACCAGGATTGCCAATGAACATATCACAACCCTGAAGTTCAAGGGACACACAGCCCGTCATGTGTTACGTCCCTATGAGCAGTTACATTTTCTCAAGCCGCTTACCGGCGAGGCAAAGGCACCGGTGAGTAAGGTGCTACCGTATACGTTGGTGGCGCTTTCAGTTTTCGTGCTCATGGCTGCCTGGATGAACTACATAAATCTGTCGCTGGCCCAGTCATTGACGCGCACGGGAGAAATGGGAGTGCGAAGGGCATTTGGTGCCTCAAGGGCCATCATTAGCGGCCAGTTTCTCGTAGAGGCTATGCTGCTCGCCGGTTTAACCTTCCTATTGGGTGCCACAACGTATGCGCTACTCACAGGGCCATACAATACCTGGCTATTTGACGGAGTTTCTTTCGCGAAGCCCGAACCTTTAACCTGGATGGCATGTGCTCTTGTGTTCGTTCTGGCTACCGCCCTGGTTTCATTCTATCCATGCTATTTTATTACTCGCTTCAAGGCGGTAGCCATGCTGAAGAACAAGCTTGGTGAAGGCAAGGGCCATGCCCACACACTGCAACGCGCGTTGATGATCTTTCAACTGTTCCTTGCCGTATCCGTGGTGGGAGTGACCTATATCGCGAAACAACAGATAAATTTCATGCGCGACATGGATGCAGGATTTAATTCGGGCCAGACGATTAGTTTGCGCGGACCTGCCTCTACCAATTCAGATTCTCTTAGGTATGTCCGGTATGCGTCGTTTCGAAACGAGGTCTTGCAACTTCCCCAGTTTGTGAGCGGGGCCTCCGCCTTCAACATTCCGGGTCAGGAGATCCGATTTCACGATGAGGCTTTACAGGCCATAGGTTCTGACAATTTGAAAAAGCAGTCTTTCGCCGTAATGTGGATCGACGAGGGCTTTCTACCCACCTTCGATATGCAACTGGTAGGGGGTCGGAACTTTGCCCTGCGTGAGCCAGGTGCTTCCTGCATCCTGAATGAAACAGCAGCCCTGGCGTTGGGTTTCAAAAGTCCGGCCGACGCGGTGAGCACAACCTTGATTGGAGAGGGCAAGGTTCAATACACGGTAGTGGGGGTTTGGAAAGATTATCACCATGAATCAGTGCATAAACCGATTACGCCAGTAATGTTCATTTTCAGGCATCCATTCGAATATGGTTATGTATCATTCAAACTCGCATCATCACAAGGAGATTTTATGACGAAGCTGGAAGATATCTGGAAGAAGCATTACCCCAACGACACGTTTACCTGTTACTTCATGAGTTCGTTTTATGAAGATCAATATGCTTCCGACAGATTGTTTGCCAAATTGCTGGGCATATTTGGCGTCATCTCTGTAGCCATTGCCGGTTTGGGTTTGTTGGGGATGGCATCGTTATCCATGGTTAAGCGCACGAAAGAAATTGGCGTGCGCAAGGTACTGGGAGCATCGGTGGGTAATATCCTGCTCATGCTGGCAAAAGAGTATGTACTACTTATCGGCATCAGTTCACTCCTGGCTTTTCCGCTTATCTGGTATGCAACAGCGAAATGGATGGAAGGATTCAGCTATCGTGTCAATTTGAATTGGTGGATGGTGGTCGTTCCAGGTTTAGTGGTGATGATCGTTTCCTTGATCGCCATTTCCGGACAGGCCATTCGCGCGGCCCTGTCCAATCCCATACAGGTACTGCGCGACCAATAGGGCGCTATTCCTGGTGCCGCCACGCAGTCTGCCCCATCTCTACAAAATTCCTGACAAACTAAAAATATTAGTTTATATACTAACAATATTAGTATATTTGATCCATGATCACCTGCCGATTATGGCTTTAGCGAAAGCAGAAATAATAGCACAACTCCAGCAGGACATACTTCATAGGGAAGGTTTCAGGCCGGCTGCAAACCCATTGATGAACAGTGTGTTAGGACCATTGGGAAAGGCATTTCCGTTGGGGGCTTTACCGTTGGGGGTAGTGCATGAGTTTCAGCTGGATCGTGCAAGCGCGAGGTGTTCCATGGCTGCTACAGTTGGCTTTATTGCAGCACTGGCTTCACCGATGCTTTGTGATGGGGGGATAATGTTATGGGTAAGTTCAGCACGGACAGTATTTCCACCTTCGCTGATGGGATTCGGTGTTAAACCGGATCAGGTGATTTTTGTTGATATACGGAAGGCGCGCGATGTGTTGTGGGCAACAGAAGAGGCATTGAAATGCAGCGCCATCGCCGTTGTGGTGGCCGAAGTGGGAGGTTTGGATCTAACAGCTTCAAGGAGGCTTCAGTTGTCGGCGGAACAAAGCCAGACTACAGGCTTCCTGATCAGAAACGAAGTACATCCAGGCATCACCTCTTCGGCTTCCCGATGGCGCATTGCATCAGCACCAAGCGAGGAGATTGACAATCTTCCAGGTGTCGGGCTTCCACGGTGGCACGTAGAATTGCTAAGGCTCAGAAACGGGATCACGGGTAATTGGACGATTCGTTATCGACAGGGAAAATTCGAAACGGCAGAGGATAATCAATACGAAGCACAGAACACGCTTCTCGTGAACGATTCCAGACGAAGGGTTGGTTAATCAGATGGAGGATGACGCGCCGGTACATTTCAATATGGTTTCCACACTTGCGAACTGACAGTTTTGCTTTGGGCGATCGATCACTTCACGATCGACCCTTTGTATTGCGATCTTCGGTGCACGGCAGGATGGTGATCAGCGCCACCAACGTTCATGCAGAAAAAAAAGGGATACATGTAGGCTTGGTGCTGGCTGATGCGCGTGCCCTTGTGCCAGGGCTTGAGGCCCGGGACGATGAGCCGGATTTGGCTTCGAGGGTGTTGGGCGAGCTGGCCACCTGGTGCATCAGGTTCACGCCAACAGTGTCTGTGGATGCGCCTGGAGGATTGTTAATGGAAGTAACAGGATGTGCACATTTGTGGGGAGGAGAGGAGGCATACGAGAATGCGATAATTGCGCGTTTGAATGCCCGTGGATATGGCGTCAGGATTGGAATGGCGGATACCCCTGGAGTTGCGTGGGCGATAGCGCGATTTGGCAAGGCGCCATTGATTGTTAAGTCAGGCCTTTTGCAACAAGCGATAGCGGGCCTTCCACCAGAAGCCTTACGCCTAGAACCTGAAAATGCTCAGCGGTTGCATAAGCTGGGGCTACATCGAATCGGACAGTTTATGAATATGTCGCGGCAGGTGCTTCGACGCAGATTTGGACAGGCCCTGTTGAACCAGCTTGATAAGGCTTTGGGTTTGCAGATCGATGAGCTAACGCCTGTTGAACTGCCACCTAATTATCAGGATCGCCTGCCTTGCATGGAACCGATCGTTACCCGGGAGGGCATTGTGATTGCCCTGGAGAAATTGCTGGTGACCCTTTGCGGACGACTTAAAAAAGAACAAAAGGGATTGAGGGGAGTTTCATTAAAAGGATATCGCGTCGACGGAAAATTCGTGGAAACTAAGGTGGGCACTCATCGTCCTACCCATCACGTAAAACACCTGATGCGGCTATTTGAACACAAGATATCGGGTCTGGAGCCTGGACTTGGAATAGAATTATTTGTATTGGAGGCCTCACAGGTGGAGGATAATCCCGCAGGACAGGAACGAATATGGGAAGAAGGAGGAGGATTGGAAGATGAAAGGTTATCGGAACTTGTAGATCGGATGATTGACAGGGGAGGGATCGAAGTTCTCCGGTATTTACCGGCGGAGCATTACTGGCCGGAAAGATCATACAGAAGGACAACATCCCACGCCGAAGCGGCCTCCTCAGCATGGAGGATGGATGTTCCGCGTCCGACACAATTGCTCGATCCCCCAGAGCGCATAGAGGTATCGGCGCCAATACCCGATTATCCTCCCATGCTTTTCGTGTATCAGGGAAAAGTTCATCGGATAGCGCGGGCCGACGGGCCTGAACGCATAGAACAGGAGTGGTGGATTCAGCAGGGGCAGCATCGCGATTATTACCAGGTTGAAGACGAACACGGCCAGCGATATTGGATATTTCGCCTGGGACACTACCATGATCAGGACTACCAATGGTTTATACACGGTTTTTTCTCCTGACAGATGCGTTACACCGAATTACAGGTTACGACCAATTTTAGCTTCCTGCTGGGCGCTTCCCATCCCGAGGAGATAGTGGAACAGGCGGCAGCTTTAGGATATTCCGAAATTGCCATAACGGATAGAAATACTTTTGCTGGAATTGTAAGGGCGCACGTAGCGGCACAAACCGCGGGTATCCGAATATTACCAGGATGCAGACTTGAACTATTAAATGGGCCGAGCCTGTTGGCATTTCCTGAATCGAAGGAAGGGTACGCAAATTTGTCCGCCTTACTTACCAGGGGCAACATGCGAGCAGAGAAAGGTGAATGCCATCTGTTTGCGGCCGACGTTTTCGAGCTGTCTGGTGGATCAAAATTTATCGTCCTTCCGCCCGGTAATCTGAATGCACAGTTTGAGCTTGATCCTGTGTTCATCCGCGATTTGAAACGCTATAGAGAAGAACTCGGAGAGAATCTGTTTCTGGCAGCTTCGAAACTTTATACTGGTTCAGATGCCAAGCTATTGCATCGTCTTGGTCAATTAAGCAGACGTGAAGGCACCCCGTTAGTGGCGACCAATGATGTATACTATCACCATCCGGTTCGTCGAGAGCTGCAGGATGTAGTGACCTGCGTTCGGGAGAAGTGTACGATACACAATGCAGGCTATAAACTTCACCAGAATGCAGAAAGGCATCTGAAGTCCATGGAGGAGATGGAACGACTATTTCAACTCTATCCGGAGGCCATTGAGATGACACAAAAGATTGCTGAAAGTTGCCGCTTCTCATTGTCAGAATTAAAATATCAGTATCCCAGGGAAGTCATAGGCAATGGGAATCCACAGGAAGCGCTCAACCGGTTAGTTTGGTTGGGTGCCGGGAAAATTTATGGCGACAACGTTCCTGAGAAAGTGAGGGAGTCTATCAACTTTGAATTGAAGTTCATTGAAGAAATGAATTATGCCGAGTATTTTCTTACCGTATTTGACCTGGTGAGATATGCCAGGGAGAAGAACATCTTGTGTCAGGGAAGAGGCTCGGCAGCCAATTCAACGGTTTGCTACTGTCTGGGAATAACTTCTGTCGATCCTTCAAAATTTGAACTGCTCTTTGAAAGGTTTCTGTCGTCGGCGCGCAATGAACCTCCGGACATTGACGTGGACTTTGAGCACGAAAGGCGCGAAGAAGTGATTCAATACATCTACGAAAAGTATGGAAGGCATCGAGCAGCTATTGTGGCCACAGTGACTCAGCAGCACCACAAAGGGGCTATCCGTGATGTGGGAAAGGCCATGGGATTGTCGGTTGATACCATCAACCGGCTCTCTTCCTCGATGTGGGAATTCACGGAAGAGTGGTTTGACGAGGAAACCCTTGGCAAGCATGGATTGAACGCTCACGACCCTATCCTTCGCAAAGCATTGGAGCTCACAGCGCAGTTCATGGGATTCCCACGACAACTGGGTCAACACACAGGCGGATTTGTAATTACAGAAGGTAAGCTTTCCGATCTCTGTCCCATACTTAATGCGCGCATGGAAGGCCGGACCTGCATCGAATGGAACAAGGATGATATCGAAGCGCTGGGATTCCTGAAAATTGATGTGTTGGCATTGGGAATGCTCACCTGTATTCGAAAAGCATTTGATTTGGCGAAACAGCACTATGGACTGGACCTGACGTTGGCGAACATTCCCCAGGATGATCCTGCCGTATACGAAATGGTAAGTCATGCTGACACAATAGGGGTCTTTCAAATCGAGAGTCGGGCGCAACAATCGATGTTGCCCCGGTTGAGACCTAAGTGTTTTTATGATCTGGTTATCGAAGTAGCCATTGTGCGTCCTGGTCCGATACAAGGCGACATGGTGCATCCCTATCTCAGGAGGCGCAATGGTGAAGAACTGGTTGATTACCCATCGCCGGCATTAAAGGCGATACTCGAACGAACACTAGGGGTACCGTTATTTCAAGAGCAAGCCATGAAAATTGCCATCGTGGCAGCAGGCTTTACCGGGGCTGAAGCGGACGAATTACGCCGAAGTATGGCAACCTTCAAGGCGAAGGGTAAGGTTTCGCACTTTGAAGACAAGCTCATTAAGGGGATGACGAAAAACGGCTACACCCTCGAGTATGCGCGCAGGGTGTTCAAGCAATTAGAGGGATTCGGAAGTTATGGATTCCCGGAAAGTCATGCCGTGAGTTTTGCCTTGCTGGTGTATGTCTCCTCGTGGTTAAAATGTTACTATCCCGATGTATTTGCCTGTGCGTTGCTCAACAGTATGCCCATGGGATTTTATCAACCAGCGCAGATTGTAATAGATGCCCGCAAGCATGGCGTGGAAGTTGAACCAGTGGATGTGAATTTGAGCGCTTGGGACAATCAGCTGGAGGAAAAGTCGGGACAATTTTGTGTGATGAGGCTCGGGTTCAGGCAGATCAAAGGAATGAGTGAGGAGGATGCTCGGTTGTTGATAACTCACCGCGGGAAGGAATATGTATCTGTTCATGCCCTGAGGGAAAGTGGGATCTCTGATGCGGTGCTTGAACGCTTGGCTGATGCTGATGCATTTCGGTCGGTGGGTTTGGAACGCAGACAAGCGCTATGGGAGGTGACCGTAAAGGAAAAGCCTACTGCCGTTTTTCGAGGTGCACAGCATGAAACCTTAAATGAGCATGTACAAGATCTTCCCGTTATGTCGCTTTCGGAACACGTGATCCATGACTACGCAGCCACATCGCTATCGCTGAAAGCCCACCCGGTAAGTTTTATTCGTGAAGAATTAACGAGTCTGCATGTTGTCCCGGCTGAACGGCTGACATCATTGAAAGATGGCGATCGAGTGAAAGTCGCTGGTCTGGTGCTGGTTCGTCAACGGCCTGGAACGGCGAGCGGAATTTGTTTTATAACGATGGAGGATGAAACAGGATGCGCCAATCTGGTGGTATTCGAAAAGCTGTTTAATCAGTATCGACCCGAGATACTGCAATCCTCGTTGTTAATGGTAGAGGGTAAACTTCAGAAAGAAGGTGAGGTGATCCATGTTATTGTGAGCCGCTGCTTTAACTATTCAAAGTTACTTCGCAAGCTAACACCATTCGAGCACGATGAACTCACCACCAAACCCATGTCGCGTGCTGACGAAAGAAGTGCAACCGCGGATGTAAGATCAGATGCCGGAGATGTAAAGTTCCAGGGCAAGCTATTTCCAGAAGGGAGAAATTTCAGGTAGTGTAATTCAGACAGTGTGTATAGCGGTCACTACTTTTTTCGATTCGATGAATCCCTGACGATCAATTCGTGCTTGAGCACCAGCGTGGTGAGATTGGAGGAAGGTGATTTGTTAATAGCGTTTATAAGGGTAGTGGCTGCAATCTGTCCCATTTCATAGCCAGGATAATTCACGGTCGTGAGCTTTGGACGAACAATCCAGGAGATAGCATCATTGTTGAATCCAACAATGGCGATATCTTCCGGAACGCGTACGCCGGCGTCCCTGAGCGTCTGCATACACGCGACGGCGGTAGAATCATTTGCGGCAAATACGCCATCCGGTCTTGGTCGCATTTGAAGAATCATTTGCGCGGTTTCCATTCCTACCTGCTCACTTAGCCGGGCAGTGATAACATACTTATCGACAAACGGGATTCCTCGCTCTGCCAGTGCCTGTGTGTAACCTTTCAGCCGATCGGCATATACATTCCGCTTGACATCTCCGCCGATGTATACAATGCGACGACATCCTTGATCGAGCAAGTGTGAAACGGCATCGTATCCCGCCTTTGCGTTATCGATGACAATGCTGGTGCAATCGGGATGATCGAATACCCTATCGAAGAAAATAATGGGAATCTTTTTACGAAGCAGCGATTCAAAATGCTGAATTCTTTCTGTATCGGATGCCAGGGAAACCAGAAGGCCGTCCACGCGGCTGTTAAACATAGTTGTCGCGCTGGCTATTTCCTTTTCATACTCTTCTTGCGATTGGCTAATGATCAGGTTGTATCCCTTGGTGTTCACCACTTGCTCGACACCGGCAATCACGATCGACATGAAGGCACTGTTTATGCGCGGAATGATGATGCCAATCGTATTGGTTCTTCTGGAGCGGAGGCTGCTGGCAAACGTATTATTCTGATAACCCATCTTCAGGGCCATCTCTTTGATTCTTTTCTTCGTTTCCTTTTTGATTGCGGGATGGTCCTTCAGACCTCTGCTGACAGTCGCCGGAGAGATGTCCAGTTTCTCCGCGATGTCGTAAATAGTGACTTCTTTGTGTTCTTGCATGGGTGTTCAAGTTCTCTCTGGGCAGAATGAATCAAAATTAGTAAAAAAAGGCCGTTAAGACTCCAGCCTTTGCAATCGGTTGAAATTTTATTAGTTTGAGGTTACCAATCGCGAAATGAACATTCGGGCAAATGTCTTCCCTCATAACAGCATGCATCAACCAATAACCGATACTACCTATTTCTTACTGCCATGAAGACAAACTATAAGGTCCTCGTAAATCCAAATTTCTTTTGTTCGCTAGGATTGACTGCCATACTGGCGATCTCTTTCAGCAATGCCTCGGCGCAGTCCAAAGAAAAGGCAGATCTGTTTCAGGGAAAGAAAACTATATCAAAGCCTTTGGTTACTGAGCTGTATAGCGCTGACCCGTCGGCACACGTATTTGGAGGAAAGATATACATCTATCCGTCACATGACGTTGATGCCGGTGTGAAGGAAAATGACAATGGCGATCACTTCGACATGCGCGATTACCATGTGTATTCGATGGATGCCGTGGGAGGAAAGGTGAAGGACCATGGAGTTGCGCTGGATAAAAAGGATGTGCCTTGGGTGGACAAGCAAATGTGGGCGCCGGATGCAGCGCTCAGTGGAGGTCAGTACTACCTCTATTTTCCGGCAAAAGACAAGGACGGAGTTTTTAGAATAGGGGTGGCGAAGAGCAAGTCTCCTGCTGGACCTTTTGCTGCGGAGGGCACACCTATCGAAGGAAGCTACAGCATTGACCCTTGTGTGTTTCGCGATGATGATGGCACCCACTATATGTACTTTGGCGGCATCTGGGGAGGACAATTGCAACGCTGGTCGAGTGGCAGTTACGATGCGAACGGTGGAGAACCGGCGGACAGTCAGCCAGCGCTTAAACCGCGCATGGCGAAACTTTCCGCTACGATGACGGCGTTCGCCGAGGCAGTGAAAGAAGTTTCCATTGTTGATGAGTCGGGAAAGGAACTGCTGCGCGGGGACAATACCAGGAGGTTCTTTGAGGCCGCATGGATGCACAAATACAAGGGTAAGTATTACTTGTCGTATTCAACGGGCGACACGCATTTGATTTGCTATGCCACTGGTGACAATCCGTATGGACCGTTTACTTACAAAGGCGTTGTACTGAAACCTGTATTGGGATGGACCAACCACCATTCCATCGTTGAATTCAAAGGGAAGTGGTATCTCTTTTACCACGATAGTGAAATCTCTGGTGGAAGGACCCATTTGAGAAACATCAAAATGACTGAACTTAAGTACAATGCCGACGGCACGATTCAAACAATCGAGCCATACGTGGATTGAGCTACCACTTTGGTTTTATTCCCGGTGCATAAGGGAACTCCAGGCTTTTATAGTACTCCAGCGTCTTATCTGCAGGTTCAACGCCGGCGGGTAATGGCTGCTTGGAAAATTGCTGGAAGTATAACAAACAAGCATTCCGCCACCAGCGAGCTTCATTCAACTGGATAGCGAGTAACGAAGACACTTGTGTGTGAACGTCGCCGTCGATCTTGCCAGCAAGTGACTTCCATTGTTGTTGCATCCAGGCAACGGTATCTACACCGCGCTGATAGGAGAGACACATTTCGTCCCAAAGAGTATGACCGGATTTCATTCGCTTTTCCCAGGAAATGTGGTGGAACCAGAGGAGATACTGTTGGGGACATGTTTTGGGATTGCTGTACATAGCTTGCACTTGCGGCGCATACTGTTCGAGGGCCCGGCTGCCGGAGGCCGTGCGATCGAATCCAACGCCTTTTTCATCCGCGCGATGATAATAAACTGAAGTCCAGTCCGCGCGTGGCTTGTTGCTGATCCACGGACCTGGTCCGTAATGGTGGTCCCAGCCCATAATGTGATGAAGGCCGAGCGGCGTCATGTAGTTCACGGTAGTTTCGCGTGAAG
>DATHKA010000098.1:0-7589 GCA_035489615.1 Chryseolinea sp. | reverse complement strand
ATCCAACGGCTTCCAATAGCGATTGGGTTGCCGCACGATCGGGGGGCAGGAGCGTGACCGTTCCTGCCGGCAGGCCATTTTTTTCCAAGACGTCTTGAATGAGTCGCGCAATAAAGGTATTGGACTCAGCAGCATCACTTCCCCCTTTAAGGACGCAGGCGTTACCCGATCTCAGGCAAAGGGCAAAGACGTCGAACGTCACATTGGGACGGGCCTCGTATATGATCCCCACTACGCCTAGCGGCACCGTTACCTTTTCGAGGTGCAACCCGTTTGGCAATTGCCGGGTTTCCAGCACTCGACCGAGTGGCGACGGCAGCGTAGCTACTTGTCGCATCTCCGCTGCTATGGCTCGTATACGCTCTGGAGTGAGTTTCAGCCGGTCGTAACGCGGGTCGTCAGCCTCCATTCTGGCCAGGTCAAGCGCATTGGCTTCCAATAGGGCCGGTATACTTTCTTCCGCACGATCTGCCACAGCCTGTAAGAGGCTGCTCACCCGGGACGAGTCCAGGAGGCCCAGCGTCCTCGCTGCCTGCCTGGCAAGCTTGAACTGATCAATCCACGTATCGGAAATCGTCATTAGTGCAGGTATAAATGATCGTAATGAATAATGGGCTTTTGGTTCTTTTGTCCAACAATTTCGGCCGCCTTTTCATTCCCGTATCGCGCGAGTCCGAGTCCCAATTCTTTTCCCAGCTCGTCGACCACGCGAATGATGTCGCCCTTTTTGAATTTTCCGATCACCTCCACCACGCCCACAGGCAACAGGCTCTTGGCTTTGTCGGCCATGAGAATCGCCCTGGCCCCGGCGTTGATCACCACCTTGCCCTTAGGTTCTTCGTAGGCATGGGCCATATATTTCTTGAAGTTAGAACTTCGTTTCTGTGCAGGAAAGTGTGTGCCCACGGATTCGCCCGCGAGAATCCTCGTTACCACATTCGGCGTCCTGCCATTCGCGATGCGGACACCAATACCCATGGCAGCGATCTTTTCGGCAGTGAGGCATTTCGTGAGGATGCCACCCCGGCCAAAGCCCGACTTCTTTCCGGACGAAATTTCATTTACGTCAATAAGCGCCGAGTCAAACACGCTGATCAGCTGGGTACCAGGTTTGTCGGGATCGCCATCGTAAACACCATCCACATTGGTCAGGATGACGAGTATGTTTGTGTTGGTCATGGCACTCACTAGACCTGCGAGTTCGTCGTTGTCGGTAAACATCAACTCCGTTACCGAAATCACGTCGTTCTCGTTGATGATCGGAACAATTCCATTGCTCAACAGCGCCGTGAGGCAGTTCTTCATGTGCAAATAATGATTCCGGCTCTTGAAGTCCTCTTTCGTCACCAGCACCTGCGAGCAAATGATGCCCTGCTGATCAAAATCTTCTTTGTAACGTGAGATCAGCTTCACCTGGCCGATCGATGCGAGCACCTGGCGCTGCACCACCGTGTCTGTTTTCTTGGGAAAGTGATAAATGCTGCGTCCGGCGGCAACGGCACCCGATGAGATCAATAACACGCTGTAGCCCTGATCGCGGAGAACCTTCACTTGTTTCGTAATACTGAGAATAACGGCCTCGTCGGGAAAGCCTTCCGGGTTCGTAATGACGTTCGAGCCGATCTTGATCGTGACGAGCTTTTTCTGAGGGGTCATAAGAACGGCAATTATAGTGAATTGCGGCGAACCTCTGATGCCCATTGAAGGGTGAGATTCGGGTTGTCCGGGCCCAACCGGGTGCCATTCATCAAACTTGCGCGTTGCAAGCAAACCCGGGTAAGAGAATTTTAGTATTTTCACCTCTCATCCACATAATCTGTAGACACATGGCGCTATTCAAATTGCAAGTCAATGGAAAAAGTGTTGAAGCCGACGTAGAGGCGGATACACCGCTGCTTTGGGTTCTTCGTGACTCACTGCACCTGGTTGGAACCAAGTATGGATGTGGGATTGCCCAGTGTGGTGCCTGCACCGTTCACCTAAATGGCACGGCAGTACGATCCTGTACATTACCGGTATCGGCCGTCAAGGACAGCAAGATCACTACCATCGAAGGTCTCTCGCAAGACGGAAGCCACCCGGTCCAACAAGCGTGGATGGAAGTGGACGTCCCTCAATGCGGATATTGCCAGTCCGGACAAATGATGTCGGCCGCGGCACTTCTAAGCAAGACGCCGCATCCCTCAGAAGAGCAGATCGAAACCGCCATGAACGGCAACATCTGCCGCTGTGGAACCTACCATCGCATATTTGAAGCGATTCAACTTGCCTCAACCAAAATGAAATAGCCATGACCATACCAAATACAACGCGCAGGAATTTTCTCAAGCTCGCGGCTACCGCAGGCGGTGGGTTACTCATCGGTTTTCATTGGGCGGATGCGCAGGCATCAACGTCATCGGCCGTTGCCGTAATTGGCGAAGATGCACTGGCCGCCGGGAGCATTGAATTCAACAGCTACCTTTCTATCGGAACAGACGACATCATCACCATTATGTCGCCCAATCCGGAATTGGGTCAAAATATCAAGACGTCATTCCCAATGATTGTGGCGGAGGAACTGGATGCCGACTGGCAGAAGGTGAAAGTGGTTCAGGCGCCGCTGGATTCGAAACGATTTGAACGTCAGGTAACCGGAGGAAGTGGTGCTGTACCTCACTCGTGGGAACGCCTGCGCAAGGCAGGTGCTACAGCCCGGACGTTGCTCGTCGAGGCGGCATCGAAGCGCTGGAATGTTCCGGTAGCATCACTGACCACTGACAAGAGTATGGTCATTCATGCAGAATCCGGGAAGAAGATCAGTTACGGTGAATTGGCTTCTGAGGCATCGCGTGCGGCCATTCCTGCCGATATCAAACTTAAGGACAAGAAGGATTTTAAGTTGATCGGCACGGCAGTCAGGAATGTGGACAATCCGGAGATGCTCACAGGCAAACCGTTGTATGGACTCGATTTCTATCGCGAAGGGATGTTGTATGCGATGATTCAACGACCCGAGTCATTCGGCAAGAAGCTGAAGGCAGTCGACAGTGAAGCGGCCAAGGCCATGCCGGGGATCGTGGATGTGGTGACCTTCAAGAACAATGTTGCCATTGTCGGAAAATCCACCTGGGCTGTCAATAAGGCGCGCAAGGCGTTGAAGATCACATATGAGGCGGATGGCGCCTTAGAGAGTACAGCCGATCACGATCGAATTTTTAAGGAGTTGTTAGATAGCACGGATGCTTCCGTCGTTTCTGTGAAGCGCAAGGATGGCGATGTCGATGCTGCCTTCAAGGGAGCGGCCAAAGTCATTACGCGCGAATATCAATGCCCGTTTTTGTCGCACGCACCATTGGAGCCGATGAACTTCTTTGCGCACGTTCGCGCGGACGGCGTAGAGCTGGTGGGGCCAACTCAAACACCGGAGATGGCACGCAACGAGGTGGCTAAGCTATTGGGAATATCACCGTACCAGATATCACTGGAACTCACCCGCCTGGGCGGAGGTTTTGGTCGTCGGTTGAAGGCGGACTACGTGTTGGAGGCGGCAGAACTGTCGAGTATCATCAAGGCGCCGGTTAAAGTGATCTGGACACGCGAAGATGACCTTACGGGAGGGAGCTACAGGCCTGCGGTTCGCTATCGCTTCTCGGCAGCCCTGGATGCCAGCGGCAACCTGATCGGCTATAAACTGCGTGGCGTGGGCATCAACGCCGGCAATTGCACACGCGAAGACAATTTCCCCTCTGGGGCAGTCGATAACCTGTTGATTGAATCCATCGAATACAAGTCGCCCATCACCACCGGGGCATGGCGGGCGCCCATCACTAACTTCCTTGCCTTTGCTGAGCAGGGATTTATCGATGAAGTGGCGGATGCTGCCAAGCAAGATCCTGTAAAATTCCGCCTCAGCCTGCTCGAGCGCGCCAAGAAAACGCCGGCAGGGGCAATCAAGTACGACATCGACCGGATGAAGGCCGTCATCGAACTAGCGGCCGAAAAATCGGCGTGGGGATCTAAGAAAGGTGTATCGCAGGGTTTCAGTGTCTATTTTTCGCATAGGTCATACGTTGCGCAGGTCGCCGAAGTGGTCACCAAGAAAGGGAAGCCGGTTCTCGATAAGATTGTGGCAGCTGCCGACTGTGGTATCGTGGTGAATCTGAGTGGCGCGTATCAGCAGGTTCGCGGCGGGGTAGTGGACGGACTGGGTCATGCGATGTATAGCCAGCTTACTTTCAAGGACGGTGCAGCGGAGCAGAAGAATTTCAATGCCTATCGTCTGATACGCATGCGCGAAATTCCGAAGATCGACGTTCACTTTGTGAACAATGGTATCGATCCGACAGGACTCGGAGAGCCAGCCTTGCCACCGACGGGAGGTGCCGTGGCGAATGCCCTGTTTAAAGCAACGGGCAAGCGTCTTTATAATCAACCTTTCGCGAAGCAGGAGCAATTGAGGGCAACATTGGGTGAAAAACTGTAGCCTGGCTACACGCACGGAATAGTTACTGATGGGTTAGGTTATTTTTGGTTGTTAGCCTTTTGAGCAACGCTTGTCATCGTTATCTTTGGCCACGTATAACCTATCCAAACCCTTAATCATGTCGCAACCCGAAGCGGACGAAAAGATTCTCTCATTTGATATTGGCGGCTCTCGCATCAAGGCCATCCTGCTGGACGCTGAAGGAAAGATGCTCATCGAATACAAACGCGTGGACACACCGGCGCCTTCAACACCCCAGAATGTGATTCGGGCTATTGGAAATCTGGCGCAAAGTTTTCCGGGCTTCACGCGAGTGTCTGTTGGCTTTCCGGGATACGTCAAACGGGGTATCGTGCACACCGCGCCAAATCTTGGCACTGACTATTGGAAAGGCACGAACCTGCGTGAGGACCTCACTAACCTTTTGGGAAAGCCCGTTCGTGTTGTGAATGATGCGGACCTGCAGGGTCTCGGCATTGCCAAAGGGAACGGCCTTGAAATGGTGGTGACGCTGGGCACAGGCTTTGGTACTTCTTTGCTGATGGATGGCATATTGCTACCGCATCTCGAGCTCGCGCATCATCCGTTCTCCAAAGAGCGCGAGTATGATGAATACATTGGCAACCGCGGTTTTCTCGAAGTGGGTGTCGAAAAATGGAACCGGCGTCTTCAGAAGGTCATTGGCACGCTCATCACCGTCTTTAACTACGATCATTTGTATATCAGCGGAGGAAATGCAAAAAAGATCACCTTCCTCCTGGACAGCAACATTTCGTTGGCCACCAATATGGATGGTATTCGCGGAGGCGCAAAATTGTGGAGTCATGATCACTATAACGTATAAACTAGTATTTAGTCTTTAGTCCTGAGTCCTGAGTTGTTGGTAGTAATTAAAGTACTACAGTACTACCAACAACTCAGGACTCAGGACTCAGGACTAAAGACTAAAGACTAAATACTTGCTAAAGGCATGAACGGGACGATCTTCGAAGTTATCGTTGTCGGTGCGGGTCCTTCTGGCCTTATGTGCAGTTATTATTTGAAGCACCTGGGACTTGAACACATCTTATTTGATCAGGGGCATATCGGCGAGTCCTGGCGGGTTCAGCGATGGAATAATTTTCGAATGATCACGCCTTTTCGCGCAAGCCTTCTTCCCGGTGCTCTTTTGAAGACGAGGAAGCCCGAATCGTATGGCTCCGCCAGAGAAATGGTTTCTCTGCTGCAGGAGTATGTGTCGTCATTTCAACTTCCGGTAACTGAACAAGCACAGGTATTGTCCATTGAGAAGATGCCAAATTCTCCCGTATTTCAGGTAAAGGTCCTTCACGACGGCGAGACGGTCCGGACCTACGATGCGTGGCAAGTGATCGTAGCGGTTGGCGCAAGTAATCGTCCATACATTCCGCCAATAGCCGAATCGTTGCCCGGGTCGGTGGATCAGCTGCACGCGTCACGGTATATGCAGGAAGACCTGTTAAAGGCGGGCGGCGTATTGGTCGTTGGCGGGGGCCAGTCGGGGTTGGAGATTGCCCAGGATCTACTGGAACACGGAAGGACCGTATGGCTATCGGCTCGTTCCCATTCACAGTTGCCACGGCAATATCGTGGCAAGGAGATATTTCAATGGTTCGCGGACGCGCGGTTGGCAGGCGATGCGCCGTTGAGTGTTGATCAACGTTCACCCGTGATCACGTATGCGATAGACGACGTAGCAGCCCTCGACCGGTCTTCCCTGGCGGCACGCGGCGTGCGCATGTTGGGCCCGATTGTTAACGTGACTGGATCGCGCCTGACATTCTCCGGCTGGGAGGATGCCGACGTAGAGGCCGCTCGGAACCAGTCCCAATCACTCCTGCGGAAAATTGGCCAATACATAGAACATCAAAAGCTCACGGTTCCGGAAGCCGATGGATCCATCGATCTCGGCCCTTCACCTGTTGCGGCCGACCTTGATTTGTTATCCGAAGACATCAACACCGTTGTCTGGGCCACCGGATACACAAGCAGTCTTCCGGACATTCCCTGTCAACTTACCAGTGAGCAGCTGATGAATCACAACCAGGGCGTCACAGCACTGGAGGGACTTTACGTGGTAGGGGCAACCAGTTCAGCGGGTAGCGATTACGTTGCGGGGGCCAAAGAAGATGCCAGTTTCGTGACGAATCGCATTTACGGCGTGCTGCGCTAGGGATGCGTTTTTTTGCATCGCAACTCATTGCGCGGCTGCTGCGTACCGAAAATACAGGTACTCGGCCACTCGCATAACACTTTAAACGGTAGCGAAAAAATGGGTAAATTGAGAGGCATCCATTGCCTCATGCCCATCCGATCCGCAATAACCTTGATGCCCGTAAAGCTCGCGAACCCGATATGGATTCCTGTGATCGCCGTAATGGGTATGATACTAGGGGTCACACTGGGCACGAACGCTGTTGCTCAAACCATCCCCAGCTACGAGCAAGACATCCGGCCGCTGCTTGCCTCCAAATGTTTCTCGTGCCACAATACAGGGACGACCAAAGGGGGTGTCAATCTCGACAATTACAAGGAGCTAGGCCGCGTTATTGAAGATGGTGCGTTCTGGTTGAAAGTGGTCGATCAGATCAAGACGCGTGCGATGCCTCCCAAGAGTGAACCGGCGCTTACGGTTTCGGAGTATTCGAAATTGGTCGATGGATTGAATGGCATTTTACAACAGTCGCTTCAACAACAGAGCCCCGGACACGTCGTCATCAGGCGTCTCAGCCACGCCGAGTATCATTATACAGTATTGGACCTGTTGAATGTCGACTTTGATGCGAAGGCGTACTTTCCGTCGGATGGCTCGGGTGGGGGCGGATTCGACAACCAGGGTGGCGCCCTGTTCTTTACGCCGCTTAAACTGGAGCGATATTATGATGCCGCCGAGCAGATTGTCGGTCGGGCCCACGCTGACGCGGCGAAGTGGCGACAGTTGGTGCCCGTGGAGTACAAGCAATATTGGTGGGAACGATTTGGCAACTGGGTGAAAGACCTGCTGTTTGAGGAATATGAAGAAATCAACTCACCGGACGTGGCGGCCATGCGTGTAGTGGTGCCGTTGGCTACCAAGGCCTATCGGCGGTTTCTCACGAATGAAGAG
>DATHKA010000097.1:0-4485 GCA_035489615.1 Chryseolinea sp. | reverse complement strand
CAGGTGCTAGACGGTGGCTACCAATCGGCCGTTGCCGAAGGTTTTCCCGTGACGCGCGAATCAACCGTTCCGAAAAAAACTTCACCCTACCCGGTCCGCGAATTTCGCCTGCCCCTGGCCGGCATGACTGATGTCGACTCGGCCCGTCAGAACCCAGGCGCCATGGTGGTGGATGTTCGCGACTCCGATCGGTTCAATGGTATTAAGGAGCCCATCGACCTCATCGCGGGTCACATACCCGGCGCTGTGAACATTCCGTTTGCTACCAATCTAAACAGCGAAGGCAAGTTCTTGTCACCCGATGAATTGAGGTCAAAATATCAGCAGGCTTTTGGCGAAATAACTGCCCGCCAGGTGATTGTACATTGTGGCTCTGGCGTAACCGCCTGCCATACACTGCTCGCACTGGACTATGCAGGAATGGAGATACCGCACTTGTATGTGGGCTCCTGGAGCGAGTGGTCGCGCAACGACAATCCCCTGGAACCAGAACGAAAGTAGAATTTTGTCAGGTTTTACTGTCGCCTCCGACCCAGGCCCAACAAAGTCATTTTATTAGATTTGCGGGCCATGAAAGCTATCATTGCGTTCCTCATCCGATATGTGCCCCGTACCTACCTTCAACGGGTAAGCGGCGTGGGCATGAAAATCCTGGCCGTTCTATACAGCGGCAAGGGGGTTGTTTGCCCTATTTGTGGTAGCAGCTTCCGAAAATTTCTTCCTTATGGCCGCATTACGCCGCGGGAGAATGCGCTATGTCCCAATTGTCTCTCGCTGGAGCGGCACCGGCTGATCTGGCTTTACCTACGGGACGAGACTGACGTGCTAACGCGAAGGCAACACGTTCTGCATATTGCACCCGAGGCGTGTTTCATGAAGCGCCTTGAGGCGATTCACGGTGACCAATACATCACGGCGGATATCGAATCACCGCTCGCCAAGATAAAGGCAGACATTCATCAACTCCCGTTTGGCAACAACACGTTCAACGTGGTGCTGTGCAACCACGTGCTCGAACATGTACGGGACGATATCGGCGCTATGCGCGAACTCACGCGCGTGCTCAAACGCGATGCCTTCGCGATTCTGCAGGTACCCTTCTTTCGCCCCATAGAAGATGCCACCTATGAAGACAGCGCGATCACCAGCCCACGCGACCGCGAACGCATATTTGGTCAGGCCGACCATGTCCGCAAGTATGGACATGACTATCCGATCCGGCTTAAACGCGGAGGACTTACTCCCATAGAAAGTGACTATGTAGATCGTTTGAGCGACGAAGACAGAAAAAAGTACGGCCTCGTCAAGGGCGAAATCATTTATGGTGGATTTAAGGGCGAATATGCGCCGCCGTCCTAAATTCTATCCCAGCTTCTCTAAAACGTCCATTACTTCGCGAACCGAAGCGCGGCTTGCCTCGAGCAACGCCTTTTCACCGCTGTTGAGATCGAGCTCAATGATCTTCTCGATACCGTTCTTACCAAGCACCACAGGCACGCCGAGGTAGCAGTTCTTGATACCGTATTCGCCATCGAGTTTCATGCACACCGGGAAAACGCGACGCTGATCTTTTACGATCGCCTCAACCATCTGTGCTGCGGCTGATCCGGGTGCATACCACGCTGAAGTACCCATGAGCTTCACCAATTCGCCACCGCCAACTTTCGTGCGTTCGAGAATGGCGTTCAGTTTGTCTCTATCGATCAACTCCGTTACTGGAATGCCGGCTACCGTCGTATAGCGCGGGAGTGGTACCATCGTATCTCCATGACCACCGAGGAGCATGGCTTGAATATCTTTCGGAGAAATGTTCAATGCTTCTGCCAGGAAGGCGCGATAGCGAGCGGTATCGAGGATACCCGCCATGCCCATCAAGCGTGTTCTGGGAAACTTGCTGGTGATGTGAGCCTGATAAGTCATAACGTCAAGCGGGTTCGACACCACGATGATAATCGCGTCGGGCGAATACTTCACGATATTTTCCGTAACTGACTTTACGATGCCAGCGTTTGTTCCGATTAAGTCGTCGCGGCTCATACCAGGCTTTCTTGGAAGGCCCGAGGTGATTACCACCACACTGGAACCCGCCGTTTTTGCGTAGTCGTTCGTAACGCCAACGGTTCTGCTGTCGTAAAGGTCTATCGGCGCTTTCTGCCAGATGTCGAGTGCCTTGCCTTCGGCAAGACCTTCCTTGATGTCCACCAGCACAATTTCATTGGCTACTTCACGGTAGGCCAGCACATCAGCACACGTGGCACCCACGTTGCCAGCGCCAACTACGGTCACTTTCATTTTTAATTGGGTTTAAATGATTGGAATAAAAGCCTCCTTTTTGAGGCGCGGCAAGTTATCAATTCGAGCCCACTTTGAAAATTATTTTTCGCAAAAGGAAACGGACCCCGTCAAGCGCAGTAAACCACGGTTCCAGATTAGAAATGACTGATTTTGAGCTCAATACGTTTAATGGTTTTATCAGTAATCTTAAATCGGTCGTCGATTCGAAGTCCCGATACCCATATGATTTCGCCTCCGGATTCAATCACCGTTGCCTTGTCCTTGTCCGCGACAGATAATTTCTCGTCGACAAAAAAGTCACTGAGTTTCTTCCGGTGACCTAACCCAAGCGGATAAAAGTAATCGCCTGCCTTCCATTTTCTCCATATTAATGGAAGCGACAACTTTGATGCATCCAGTACGGCAGTATGCTCCTCTACTGCACGGTGATAATCTACAGGTGCCCGTTCGGAAATTTCCTGTACGGTGAGCATCCATGGCCCAAGGTGATATTGGTCGTTCACCGCCACCAGTTTCAACTCATTCCATTCCTTCGTTCGGTCGATGATGATCAACTGTTCGCGATCGACTACCAACATATGCGTGGAAGAAAAAAAGCGTTTGCCAGACTGCCCGTCCAAGGCTCCTTGTATGTCGCCAGCCTGTTCAAAGTTGAAGCCGAAGTTTCTGATGTATCGCCACAGCATGGCAGGATTGTTTGGATATTCTTCGACCGCCGCCTTAGCTATCACAGCTCTTCCCTGTTGTTGATGAACAAATCGATCTTTCCACAATTCAAAAGCCTGCTGCACAATTCCAATCTCATGATTCACCTTCCGAAGGCCGCTACGCCATGTAGCCTCAAGTGAAGGATTCAATTCACGCAGATGCGGCATGACGTGATGCCGGATGTAATTGCGCTGATAGTTGTCGGTTTGGTTGCTGGCGTCTTCTCTCCATACAAGCCCATGCATGTCGGCATATTTCTCCACCTGCTTACGCGATGCAAACATCATAGGTCTGATGATTGCACCGTTCTTCACGGGAATTCCCGACAATCCGTCAAGACCAGTGCCACGCGTAAGGTTAAGCAAGATCGTTTCCATCGTGTCGTCGAAATGATGGGCGGTTGCAATGTGCTGGTAGTGATTGGTAGCGGCTAACTCCCTGAACCAGGCGTACCGAAGCTCCCGGGCCGCTATCTGGACGGACAATGTTTTTTCCCAGGCATACTCCTCCGTCTCAAAGCGACGTGTGAAGAACGGAATGTTAAACTCTTTGCAGAGCTGCGCAACAAATTGCTGATCACCGTCGGACTCAGCACCGCGAAGTTGGAAATTGGCGTGGGCAACACCGATCTTAAAGCCGGCCTCGCGAAAGAGATAGAGCATCACCATCGAATCAATTCCACCGCTCGCTGCCAGCAACGTTGAGTCGTACCTGGTACACAACTGATTCCGATCGATGAAATCCAGAAACTGATCGAGCATTCTGCAAATGTACAATTTCGACTCCCAATGGGGACTGTGGCCTGCTTTTTTTGGCTCAATGGTTGTAGCTTGCAGTGCGATGAACGACGGATCATTACTCAAAATGCCCCCGGGCGAACCGCCTGTGTGGTCCCGGTTTCCTCTCGGCCTTGTCGCGGTTGTCTGCCTGACGCTCCTCTTCGTCTTTGATGCCTCGGCACAAAAGCGCGTCAAACTCAAACAGGCGCAGCAGCTTAGAAGTGGTCGCGATGCTGCAGGGAACAAGTTCAGCAGGGCTATTGGCGACGTCGTGTTTGAACAAAGCACCACCACCATTTACTGTGACTCAGCCTGGTTCTACAAAGACAGGAACGCCGTCGAGGCGTTTGGCCGAATTCGCATCACAGAAGGCGACTCTGTTACGATAACGGGTAACAAACTCGAGTATGATGGAAATACCAAGCATGCCAAACTTCGCAAGAACGTTGTGTTCACCAAGCTCGCAACGTCTACGCTATACACTGAAAATCTCGACTTCAGCCGCCCCAAAAATCTGGCTTATTATTTCAACGGTGGCAAGCTCGTAGACAGCATCAACGTCCTGACCAGCAACAAGGGATACTACAATCTTACCAACAACGTAGCATCGTTCAAGAAAGATGTAGTCGTGACCCATCCGGACTATCTCATGAAATCTGACAGTTTGCAATACAACTCCCGGACGAAGATCATTTACTTCCGG
>DATHKA010000096.1:0-6816 GCA_035489615.1 Chryseolinea sp. | reverse complement strand
GAAGAGCGGAAAAGACTTTATGGTTGACAAACCTGGAATTACCACCCTCGAACAGCTGACAGGAGTGCGCAAAGTGCAGGCCGAAACCAAGCGAATCTATTCCATTATGTACAGCGAGCGCCTTGAGAACAAGGCTACCGTGAAAGCTGGTGAATTGATAGCTGCTGGCGCCATCGGGAAGGTAATACAAACCATCGGCCTGGGTCCGCACCGCATGAATCCTAAATCGCGTCCACCATGGTTCTTCGAACGGAACAAGTTCGGCGGAATCATCTGCGATATTGCTTCTCATCAGTTTGATCAGTTTCTCTTCTTTACCGGCTCAACAGAAGCGACCGTTGTGTCGTCTCAGACCGGCAACGTACACCATCCTCAATATCCTGAGTTCGAAGACTTCGGCGACGTAATGCTGCGGGGAAATCAAGGTGTGGGGTACATTCGCGTGGACTGGTTCACACCGGACGGACTCAATACCTGGGGCGACGGGCGACTCACGATTCTGGGAACGGACGGCTTCATGGAGCTGCGCAAGTACACTGATCTCGGCGGCCGCACCGGCGGCAACCACCTGTTTGTGGTGGATGGAAAGGAAACGCGATATGTTGACTGCAACAGTGTTGAATTACCTTATGGAACGCAGCTCATCAACGACGTGGTAAATCGAACCGAAACGGCGATGACGCAGCAGCATTGTTTTCTCGCGACAGAACTGGCATTAAAAGCGCAACAGCAGGCTTACACCCTGAAACTCACGAAGTAATTCAATTTAGCTGCGCGCTGTTGAATCCTGGCAAAATATCCGTCGTCGAGTTTGCCCGGTGATTATATAAAGTGCCGCGGCCAGTTAAGGCATAGTTGCTTCCGATTCCCATCCAAAGGATTACCAGCCCGTGGACCCTCCATCACCTGAATCTGAACAATTCTTTAATCTATTAAAACTATAGACAAATAGATTTGAGCGAAAAGCCTCCTATATTTCCGGCCCGGACAAAATAGCCATGCCGAAAATTCAACGGCATCGCTATAGACATATTTGGGGATACTGCACGATGACATAACCGTGCATGGCAACACACACGACCAGCGTTTCTTAGTATGAAGAAAAACTACCTGCTGAAAATTATATTCCTGATCCTGCTTACGGACGTACCGTTTCAGATGGCCCTTGCCCAGGGCTCGATCGTAGAAGGAACCGTAGTGGAGCAACAGGAACAACAACCCATAGAGTTTTCCACAGTTTCAATTTTCTCAGCAAACGACAGTGCTTTAGTAACAGGTGTCCTTTCGGACCTTCATGGTCAGTTCAGGTTAACACAATTGCAGAAGGGGAAATATTATGCTGTGGTGCAATTCCTGGGATACGAAACCAAAAAAATAAGCGATATCAACTTAGCTCCAAATCAAAAAATAAGTTTGGGGACCATTGTACTCACCCCGCACCAGGAACTTTTGGACGAGATTACCGTGACTGGAGAGAAAGCATCGGCTTACCACCAGATAGACAAGCAGGTTTACAATGCGTCCCAGTTTCAGACCAGCCAGGGTGGCAATGCTATTGAAGTATTGAGAAACCTCCCGTCGCTTAGTGTGAATAGCGAAGGCGAAATTACGCTGCGTGGATCCACAGGATTTATTGTCATGCTGGATGGAAAGGCCATGCAGGCGGATCCTCTGGTTATTCTGAATCAGCTTCCGGCCAACACGATCGATAACATTGAAGTTATGACCACGCCTTCTTCGAAGTTTGATCCCGATGGAAAGGCAGGAATCATTAACATTACTACCAAAAAGGGTGCGACCGATGGGTATTACCTTTTGGCCAATGTTCAGGGCGGCTTACCCAGTATTGAGGATTATGGAAATGAAAATGCGCCCGTCCGGTTTGGCGGAGATATTACAGCTAATATTAAGCAGGGAAAAGTAAATTATTCGCTGAGTGCCAACTACAAACGGGATGACATAGCTGGCGTTCGGGATGGTGAAGCCGAGACAACTATTGGAAACACCTTTACCACGTCTCCATCGAAGGGCGAGAGAAGCTATCGGTCCTATTCCTATGGCGTCAGAGGGGTGATTAACTATGAAGTGAACAAGGCCAATATTCTGGCAGTGGGTTTTTATGCGGGAAAGAAATCGCAATTCAGAAAAGCAGATTTACTGTACAACCAACAGCGGTTTAATCTGAGCAATAGTGAGGAGATTAATTCACTTGACTACTTCAATAAGAATTTAAGAGAACGCAAGGGCGACTTTGTGGTCGCGAACGTTGACTATACTCATTTGCTTGCCAACAAGGGATCGATCTCATTTTCTGCCTTGTACGAAAAAACAATCCTTGGGGGACCGACGAGTAATACCGACGTTAACCCTGAGAATCACGCAGAGGTTTATAACGATGCCGACATGCAGGAAAGCAATCCACTGGATGGTGTTCGCGTGAAAACGGATTATACCTTTGGGCAAGAGAGGCAAATTCGAGGCAGGCTATCAATACCGTTATCTGTTGCACGAAGGAGATTTTGTTTATAATCAATGGGACGTTCGATCCGATGACTGGTTTGTAAGAGAAGAACTCAGCAATAAAGTAACACTCACGCGACACATCCACTCGCTCTACAGTCAATATGCTGATGTGGTTGGAAAATTGAGCTATTCAGCGGGCCTGCGACTAGAATATGTCGATCGCGTACTCGTCGATCAAGGCACACCAAATCCTTATAAATTCGCACGGCTTAACCTTTTTCCTTCATTCAACCTTCTCTATGACCTGGATAATGGATATAGCCTGAAAAGTGGATACAGTCGGAGAATATCCCATACTACCTCTAACATGATGAACCCATTTCCGGCAAGGCGGCACTCGGAGGTTTTTGAGATGGGCGATCCCAACCTGTTACCGGAATACATTGACGTAGCCGAAATCGGAGCGGTCAAAGATTTCGGCGACAACTCCATTTTTGCCAACCTGTATTATCGCAATACTAAGAATGTTATTAACCGTGTAAATGCTGTTTATAACGACACGATACTGGTGCGCACCTTCACCAATGCCGGTGATGGTAAAGCCTGGGGTATTGAAACAGGTTTGGCCTTCAAAGTAAAAGAATGGTGGTCGCTTTTTGTCGGTGGAAATGTTTATCAATACAACATAAAAGGGAATGTTTATAATGCTCCGGTCAACACAAGCAGTGTTAACTATTCGATCAACGGAAACACGACGTTTAGAATACAGTCTTCTCTTACCCTTCAATTGACAGTCAACTACACTTCGAAAACTGTCACGGCACAAGGCGAAGACTCGCGATTCCTTATTCCCACGCTGGCGTTGAAAAGGACAATCCTGAAAAATCAGGGGAGCATCGCCCTGCAATGGCAAAATATCGATTTAGGAATGAACGAGAGCAATCGACAGCGACTTACCACAAGCGGAGACGGATTTTACACATCGACCAACTACCTACAGGAAGTAGATATCATTCGGATAAACTTCAGCTACCAATTTAACAAACTTGCTAAAAAGATGAAGTTCACGGAAAGTGAATTTGGAGAAAAAGAATTTTAAAACACGATTATGAAAATAAAAGTTACCCTGATTGCTGCCTTCGTCAACTTGCTCCGGAAAGAAGCCCGTTTCAACCCTTCTAAATATATTATCTTCTCTTCCTACAGAACAACCCGCTCATGAGAAACCCTAAAACAAAAGCGTTTATTGATTTGCTCTATAGAACTCATGTTGCAGAATGGGAGGCTACACCATCTATCCAGGCGGCCATTGCATGGCTTACCGACCTGCTGGAATTCATGTTTCCAAATAACAATCTGAACAAGCAATCGATCTATGAGGGCATACTCAATAAGAATCAGATCGATCTGGAGAATATTTTACTGACCTACATGGACCCGAGTAACACCGATATTGAAATACGGGTAGCTGCTTTTTATGATTCATTGGAATTGATATATGAAAGTCTAAGGAAGGATGCAACCAATATCTATGACCATGATCCCGCTGCGACCAGCGTATACGAAGTAATTGCTTCTTATCCTGGTTTTTATGCTATTGCAGTGTACCGGATTTCTAATCGGTTGTCGCAACTGGCAATTCCGATTTTACCCAGAATCTTAAGTGAACATGCACATGGCAAGACAGGAATAGACATCCATCCAAACGCCGTAATAGGTGTTCCCTTCTTTATCGATCACGGAACGGGCATCGTAATCGGAGCAACGAGTGTGATCGGCGATCATGTAAGCATTTATCAGGGTGTCACCCTGGGGGCGCTGCAAGTAAGTAAGACGTTGGCAGACGAGAAAAGACATCCTACCGTGGAGGATAATGTAATCATTTATGCACGGACGACTATTCTCGGTGGTGACACAGTTATTGGCAAGAACAGCATCATTGGAGGCAGTGTCTTCCTTACCAAAAGTGTGGGTGCAAACTCGAATGTATTCAATACGCATAAACTGCGGATAGAAATAAGGGAAGAGCGTGATAAACCATTGCCGATTGTTGACAAACAATAGCTTCCCCCCTATGCCAGGAAGATAGGAGTTCGGATCGCCTTTACCCCGACAACCTTCCGATTCCCCGCCGACCAAATCACCAATTCACCATATCAACCAAACGACAATTGATTCTGACATCAAGAAACATTAATTTAGTTCGAATACGTGTGAACTACTCAAATCTAAAGAAAACCTCGTCTCCATGAACAATTTCAACATCAATCGCAGACATTTTTTGAAAGGAGCCACGGCATCGCTGGCCCTGTCATCACTGGGCGCGTATGGCCTGGACCTCGTTCACCCTCAAAAGCCCTGGAGAGTGGGTTTGATCGGCACCGGCTGGTACGGCAAGAGTGATTTGTTCCGACTCATTCAGGTTGCTCCGGTAGAAGTCATCGCCCTTTGTGACGTTGACAAGAACATGGTTGGCGCCGCCGGCAAACTGGTGAGTCAACGACAAAAGTCAGGCAAGACACCCAAGCTTTATGGAGACTATCGCAAGATGCTGTCGGAAAATCAGTTCGACATCGTGCTCATCGGAACGCCCGATCATTGGCACGCACTCAACATGATCGAAGCGGTAAAGGCCGGCGCACACGTATATGTCCAAAAGCCCATCAGTGTCGACGTGACTGAGGGTGATGCGATGATAGCGGCCGCGCGCAAATACAACCGTGTTGTGCAGGTAGGAACGCAACGCAAGAGCACCCCGCACCTGATTGAAGCCAAGAAAAACATTGTTGACGCCGGGCTACTCGGAAAGATATCACACGTGGAGATGTGTTGCTATTTCCATATGCGAAACAATGGAAATCCCGCCGTTCAGGCGGTTCCTGATTTCCTCGATTACGAAATGTGGACAGGTCCTGCACCGCTGCGTCCGTACGATGGCATACCTCATCTTCGCTGGTGGCGCACATTCATGGAATACGGCAATGGCATTATGGGGGATATGTGCGTACATATGTTCGATACGGTACGCTGGATGCTGAAACTCGGTTGGCCCAAGAGCATTGCATCAACGGGTGGGATATACGTCCAGAAAGAAGGCAAATCGAATATCTCCGACACCCAATCGGCCATATTTGAATATCCCGAGCTCAATTGCGTATGGACCCACCGTTCGTGGGGAGGTCCGGCCGATCCTGAATATCCCTGGTCGTTCACCCTGTACGGAGACAAGGGTACGCTCAGGGGAAGCACCATGCGTGCGGACTTCACACCCATCGATGATAAAGCGCAAAAGATTCACCTGGACGTCGTGTATGAAAAAGAGAAATATCCTGAAGACCTCAAAGAGGACGCGATCGAACTGAATGCCGCACCGGCGACGCGTTTGCATATGCTTGACTTTCTCGCGGCCATCGACAAAAAATCGCGTCCCGTGGCCGACATAGAAGAAGGACACATATCGACGGCATGCTGCATCCTCGCCAACCTGTCGATGAAAACCGGCCGACCGATCGTTTACGATCCTGTCAAGCACGACATTGTTGGTGACACCGAGGCGAGTGCCTTGCTTCGCCGTCCGTACCGGGCGCCCTGGACGCACCCCGAGGCTGCCAAGGTTTGATCCGGTCCGCTCAGTGAGGTACCGCATGCGCCATATATCGATCTGTTGCTTCCTCATTCTGTCGCTGCTGCAGTGTTCAACACGGGACGCCGACGGTCCCTCCCCGCCAAAGACCGCGCAAGAGGAGCACGCGACCTTTGTAGCGGAAGCCGGGATCCACGTTGAACTGGTTGCTTCGGAACCCATCATTCAGGATCCGATCGTCATAACGTTTGACGAGGACGGCCGCATGTGGGTCGTGGAAATGCGTGGATTCATGCCCGACATCGACGGTACCGGCGAGCGCGATCCGGTCGGCCGCGTGAGCATACTGCAGGACACCGACGGCGACGGGAAGATGGACAAGCACCATATTTATATCGACAGCCTCATTATGCCGCGGGCCCTTGCCGTGGTGAAAGGCGGTGCGCTTGTTGTAGAACAGGAGGCTTTGTGGTATGTGACGGACACCAATGCCGACGGAAAGGCCGACAAAAAACAATTGATCGATAAAGACTACGCCGGCAGCAAAATGCCGGAACACGCCGGGAACGGGCTTCTCCGTGGAATGGACAATTGGTATTACAATGCCAAATCGCGGTTCCGCTATGCGCTACAAGACGGGCAGTGGATCCGCGATAGCACTGAATTCCGCGGTCAGTGGGGCATTAGCCAGGACGACATAGGGCGCTTGTATTACAACTATAACTGGTCGCAACTTCACGCGGATCTGGTTCCGCCCAATTACCTGTCGC
>DATHKA010000095.1:0-23684 GCA_035489615.1 Chryseolinea sp. | reverse complement strand
CAATAGCTCCAGGCGCAATGTCTATGACAATGGGGCCATGTTTACCAAGGTCCAAATTCGCCAGGGCGTAGATGGTGATGTCGTTTGCAGTGAGCCAGAGCGACTTAGGATCGACAAAGTTGTCGGCAATACCCATATCATTGAGGTCGGCGCCAAATGCGCGTTTAGCCTCCATCATGATTGCCTGAAATGATACTGCCGGGTACGCCCACAAATAAATTTGCACAGCGCGCTGATAGTCAATTTCATCAAAGACCTTCCGTTTGGTATCTTCAGTGGGATATCCGCGTTCAAAATTTAGTGTACCAATCCTGGTCTCTACCGATGCCGGAGTAGAGGTAAACGCGGGAGCAGTCTTAGGTGTCTGTGCCACTGCACTCATAACAGCAACAGCTGCCGCGAATGGCATAACCACAAGTAGTTTCTGATGTGAGGGTTTCATTTTTTATCTTCTTTATGCGGAATGTTAAGAGCGAAATTCAGTCCTACAGATGATCCGCGAAATCGATCCTTTGCGGCGAACTCGTAGAAGTAATGAAAGTTGAGGGCCGCATTCCATTTCACTTGCGTCAATCCCAACTGGCCCCCTACTGCATGCACGCCATCCTTCGTCGGTGGATTTACGGCATCGGCACCTGTATCATCGGTGATTTGCCACGAGTCGTATCCAGCCGGACCCACCTCAAGTAGCAGCGTTTGATCGCGTTTCAGTGGAAGATATTGACTGATGCCCCAGCTAAAGGACAGGTTCTGACCTGGTTTCAGATCATAATTCCTTTTATTGCTGTGTGCTTCGTACGTTAACGCCGGCGCTATTGCCATTCGCCTGTCAGTCCACGGATACCACGCTGTGGCTACCTGTAGCTGATGTGTCCAGAAACCATAGCCTATGTTGTCCGCATCCTCGGCTGTAATCGATCCACCTGCACCCGGCAACGTGAGGGTTTCTGTGTTGTACTTGCCCACAGGTGCGTAAAATCCATAACCAAAAGCTACATCCAAATGCTCTTTGTTCCACCCCAGCCAAAGCGGCTGAACAAACAAGTCGCCAAAACCGAATTGTGACTCATTAGCGCTCCGGCCCGATCCAGTATAAATCGATAATGACGCGCCAACACTCGTGTTGCTAAAAGAAGGTGAAAGATACGCACCGTAACTGGCGCCAAAGAGTTTCCACTTCGATACCCAAATAATTGTTGGTGCTATAACACCCACGTTCACATCCACATTTAGATCAATTGTGGCTCCTGGGCCAGAGCCGGGATTGATAGTGATGGAATTTATTTCGTTCCCTTCGGCGTCATTGAGCTGTGTTGTACTATACTTATAAGAATACAAAGCCACATACCATCCCGGCGCTGGCATTTCATAGTCACGGATACCTAACACCCCTGGCGCGAAATGCCCAACTTCCTGCTGTGCCTTGACGATAGTGGCCCCATAAAATACAAGAGCAAGCAACCCAACTAACACACGATGCATGTTCATAACGCAATTGATTGACAAAGAGTAATGACGAAACGCGACAAAACCGTATAACCAAAAGAAATGCTGACCGTGACTTGACATTTCGAAGTTGGCCACTTGCTGAAGTATAAATTAGACGCTGTCGTCTAACTTCTGTTAATATATTTCCAGAGGTTAACGATCTCAGAATTTCGACATCAACCGAAAAAACCTAGTGTGATGTTGTTCATGGAGCCGTCGATTTACGCTGTTAAACGACGCCTATGAAAGTGCGGGCTAATCGGACAATGATCCACATGGTAAAACATAAATGGAATTGCTGTCTATGGGTAACCATCTTGATATCGAACGGATTACTCATGTATCCGCGGGTAACTTTTTCGCAGGTCAAAGACACATTATACTTTTATAACAAGACAAAGATTGTAGGTGAATTACTCAAGATAAGCCTGGCACGAATCCAATTCGATGCAGACGGCGTTGGTATCATTTCAATAAAAAATTCTAAGGTCCAATCTATCAACGCTTCGTCACGCAGTTTCCGCATCGAAACCACGGCGGGTGCCGAAGTACAGGGATATTTAGGACGCAGCCCGATACCGGGATCAGTCATTGTTATTTCTACTCAAGGCACGTCGGAAATGGACATTGACGATATTGCCAACCTCGTATATTTTGGAACAACTATATTGAGTCGATTCACGGGAAATCTATCAGCAGGTTATACCTACACCAAATCGAGCAAGATTGGCCGCCTCAATATAAATGGAACCATTGCCTACAATACAGCCAAAGGTCAAACTCAACTCGATGGAGACCTCATCATGACATCGGACAGCACCAAGGCTTATGTTGAACGGGCTAATCTGGCTGCCAGTCATGAGCATACCTTTGCTCCGCTATGGGCTGCCGTCGTTATCGTGAAATATCAGCGCAACCTTGAACTTGGGCTGGAACGGCGCTGGCAACAAGGCATTGGCATCGGAAAGGAGTTTGTGATTGACCAACATCAGCAGGCCATTGCTATCGGAGGAGTCGCAATCAATCAAGAACGAAATCAGGAAGACACAAAAGCCAATACCACAGAAGCCATGCTTCAAATGAAATACAACTTCTTTTCCTTTTCGCGACCCAGCCTGACTGTATCATTCGTGGAGACGGCCTATGTGAGCCTCACGGAAGCAAATCGAATACGTCTCGATGGCGATATAACCACCGACTACGAGATCGTGAAAGACTTTTACGTCAGCCTTGAATTCTACCACAACTATGATAGTCGTTCGCCTGGAACCGGCGATCCCAATATAGATTTCGGCTTCGTCGCAGGATTGAGATTCAAATTCTAGCAGAGCCAAGGTTGCCCGTTAGTCGCCTGGCAATGTCGTTGCCTTCATGCGTGCTTTTCCAGGGTATTCTTACTTAAAAGAATCTTTCCCATCAAGACCTTTGCACCAGCCACAATGTCTCGCAAGAAATAATAGTCTAGATTTTCAAAGCTCATTCTCGTGTAAAGCCTGTCCCGGACGATGTCAAAATAGCCTATTGCAAGATCGCTGTTTTCTAAAAACTCGAGGTATTTGCTCCAAACGGGGCGCAATATATCATACTCCTCCTGGTCTATCGCCTGCGCAACATTGTAAAACGCCGGCTTCTTGCTTCGAATAAGTTGCATTTGAAACAGAATCGGCACTTTATATTTTACGATCACGTTCAGATAGTCAGGATCGATAACTCTTGCCGAGCGGATGTCTTCCATGTAATGGACCGCGTACTCCCGATGAAGTTTCAGGAGCGCTTCACAGAAGCCATCAAGGTCACCGAAATAATGATAAAAGCTGGACTTATTGACCTGAAGTATGCGCGACAATCTCTCAATCTGCAAACCGTCCATGCCCTCTTTGGCATAAAGATGATAGCCTACGTCAGCCCAAGCAGAAATGCTCTTGGCCTTATCCATATTCGGGATGTTTCACCGAAGGTAGGAAATTCGCGAATATAAATTGAACGATAGCGTCCAATTATGTTTATGTATGAATATCGCAAAACTCGTCAAAACTTAGTAAGGCATTGTTAAACCAACTATTGGCGTTCTTGTTACCATGCAATTCTGAGGCGTGTTACCTTTCTGCATCGTCGTATTCGATATGCCCCCCATTCGAACTCAGCAAGCGAAAAGATGTTCTTGCTGAAGAACAACATGAGAATTAACTAACTCGGCCATCGTTCTCTAGCCACTTGAACAAAAGCCGCCGCTTACTGAAAGCTTAAAAGTTAACGACCACTCGCTACCTTCCATGCCTGTGCGGGGTTATCATGAAAAACGTCTAAAAAACCAGCCGCTATTAGACGACGGCGTCTAAATCAATATGCTGCCAGTTCCCACATTAGACATATCAACCGCGCTGTGAATGCTATTGTCGCATAGTTATGCCCCACGGTTGTGCGATGATGTGGTGATCAGAATTGTCCTCACTGGAACAGGTGTATGATTCATGTCATTATTGAGCACAGTAAAAAAGTTGGACACTTCGGTCCGGTTATCGGCGGGACTTCGCTGTTTAGTTGCACGAGCAAGAAGTATAAGTACAACCGCAAGCTGATGCTAACCACGAGATATTAAAATGAAAACCTGCCTGTTGGTGCTGATCGTACTCCTGCCTATTCTCACGTATGCGCAGGACATCACTTTTGTGGAAAACGACACCACGTTGACAAAACATTCTCGCGTCGAGGAAGACCTGGGAGGCTATTTCAGGCGCATCCGCCATAAACCAGTTGATACAGCAAAAGCAAATAAATCGCCAAAGGTGGCCATTTTACCATCCTTTGGCTATAATCCAAGTTTGGGGGCTATAATTGGAGCAAAGGTATCTGGCGTTAAACAATTGGGAGATCCGAAAGATACTCACCTGTCGGCATTTGGTTTGGAATTCCTTTTAACCTCGAAGGGTGTTATCACTGTTCAAGCCCGTCATAATATTTTCAGAGCAGCCAATAAATGGAATATTCAGGGCAACTGGCAATTTTCAAAATTTTTAGTAGCCGATTATGGAATCGGTACCGGCAATAATTACCTGACCGGAGGTGACAGCGTTTTTACCATCAAGTTCAATTATATCCGGCTGACGCAGGGCGCGTATAGGAGGATCGCCAAAGACCTTTATGCAGGAGGAGGTATCGCAATTAATATTCGCACCAAGATCGATGACGAGCGACTTGAAGACCTATCCAGTACACCACATCAACGTTACAGTGAACGGCATAACATCGATCCTGCTCAGTATTCTTGTAACGGCCTCCTGGCTGGAATTCAATATGATACCCGTGATCATCCTTTGCGTTCTTACAGTGGCGCACATATTGAAATAGTATTGCGATATAATCCTGAATGGCTCGGCAGTGCGAAAAATTCAACGCAATTCTATTATGACATCCGAAAATATATAGGTCTTAGCAAAAGAAATCCGGCACATGTGTTGGCATTCTGGTCGACTGCTTCTTTTAGACTGAGTGGCGCAATCCCGTACCTGGAATTACCTTCAACTGGTTCTGATCTCTATAACAGATCCGGCCGCGCCTACACGATTAGCAGGTTTAAAGGACCCTCGTTTGCATACGGCGAATCAGAATACCGTTTCCCGATTACGCCTAACAAATTATTGAGTGGGGTTGCTTTTATTAATGTACAGACTGCATCCGATGACCTTGGAAAAAACATATTTCAGTATTGGGAACCAGGTGTTGGAGCTGGACTACGAGTACTCTTGCAAAAGAAGAGTCGAACCGTCATCTGTGTGGATTATGCTGTTGGTAAACATGATTCAAGCGGAATTTTCTTTGGCTTGAATGAAGCTTTTTAACAAGAGGTTAACGATTACCAGAATTCTTGCGCTGACACAACAGCCACCGTCATCGCCAGCTATCGCCCCGAATCGTCGTACCTGGAAATGAACATATTCGAATTCAACATAGCCCTGATTTCACCAACGAGCACGTGCAGAAACTTATGGCTAACGTTATGTGCGTCAATTCTACCGTAAAAGAAATGCCTGATGATATTTACCGTTCCAGGTAACACTCTATAGCTCGAAGGTGTTTCATTCTGCCTGCACCATAAGGCAACAACTTCGTCTGTCACCAACCGGCCGGCCACCGTGGCGTCAACTTTGTTCTTCAACGGCTTCCCTTTTATAAACAATTGTGATTCCACCAGAAAGAATAGCTTTTCCCTTACCACTACGTGTAGTAGATCCGGATCGATGGCGTTACAACGTTGTATCTCGCTAGCAACCACTCCAGCCCTGCGGATGTGATAGCCAATCAATTGCTTGAAGTACTCATCCTTCGTACCGAAATAATGATAGAATCCCGATTTGTTTGCATCGAGGGTCCGGGCCAATCTTTCAATATTAATTCCGTCAATTTCCTCTGCTGCCAGGAGTTCATAGCCGACTTTAAGCCATTTGTCAATATTTGAGGCCATGTTTTAAAGTAAGCAAATAACCAATTTCGATTTTGGACGAGATCGTTTAAAATGGGATCTGGCGGACTTTTATATTTAATAACGACGTTGTGTCCATCTCAATTATGCAGCCGCTTGACACTGGTTTCCAGCGTCGGGCCTCAGTTTTTCTCGCCCGTCTGAAGCACCTTAACTCAATAGTAGTGCTCTCTTAAAAGGCAGACCGTAGGTCCACAACTTTAGACGACATCGTCTAAAAATAAATTATTGACCGAGGGAGATTCGTATACAATTCAAGCAACAAAAATCAACAACCCCTCTTGTAATGAAACGCAACATCAACGCTGTGGTCTGTATCAATCCAGGTAGTTTGGATTCACCACAGTATTCAAGTCCGTCAATTAACCCGCGCATGGCGACAATGAAATTGATTCAGCCGAACCCTTTTGCAGACTTACAACGCTCAGGGAATTTGCTCCGTGGCAGTTTGCTGTTACTGTTATTTATGCTTGTGAGTTCCATACAGGTAAGGGCACAGGATGAAGATAAAAAGATACGTTTTCTGATAGAACCTTATTTTCTAGCACCCACTATGAAAGGCAATATTGGTATTCGTGAGCTGCCTGCCGTCGAGGTGGATGCCGATCCGGGCGATATTTTCGGACAACTCAAGTTCGGCGCCATGGCCTACATCGAAGTCAATTACGATGATAAGTTTTCAGTCACCACCGACTTCCTCGTCATGCGCCTGGAAGATGACCTGAAACCGACGGCTTCGGTGGGTGGTACCAGCACTGCCAAGCAACTGGTCTTTGAATGGGCCGGACTGGTTCGTGTGGCGCCATGGCTCGAAGTTGGAGCAGGCGGACGCGTTATGGATATGAAGGTAGATCTCGACCTGAATACCATGAACGGTCCCCGAAGCGCGGAGTCACGCAAAACATGGATGGACCCGATCATCATCGTTCGTTCACAGGGTACCGTGTATGAAAAGTTACTGCTACAGTTTCGGGGAGACATTGGTGGATTTGGCTTAGCTTCGGACTTCACCTGGCAGATCCAGGCCAACGTTGGCTATAAGTTTTCAAAACTGTTGAGTGCCACTATTGGATATCGTGTACTGGATGTGAACTATGACAAAGGCAGCGGCGACGAGCGCTTCATGTACGACATCGCCACGTCGGGACCGGTGCTTCGCGTCGGTTTCACCTGGAAATAACAAGGTCGCGCCTGAGATCTGTACCCGGCGTGCGTATCCGTCAATGGCTACGATACATTCGGAATCTTGGTGATCGAATTTTTGCAAATCGTAGACACTCAATCTAACATAAACCAAATGCTGAAATGAAAAGAATATTCCTCCCCGTCTTTTTGCTGGCTGTCATGCTTTACGCCTGCAGCCCGAAGCCTGAACCTGAGCAGCAGGCGGCAACTGCCCCTGCGACTGGTGAAATGGACCGTACCGTGTTACCGATTAAAGAACCTGTTCGTCAGACGTACAAGGAACTAGATGCCCGCAATGCAAAGGCACCCGAGCGTTTTGACGTTAAGGCCCCACAAGGTGCTCCTAACGTCGTGGTGATATTGATTGACGACATCGGGTTTGGTGCCTCTAACCATTTTGGTGGTCCTATTGAAATGCCAGTTCTTGATAAGCTTGCTTCGAATGGGCTAAGCTATAATCGGTTTCATACTACCGCTTTGTGCTCACCAACTCGAGTCGCCATATTGACAGGATACAACCATCACAGTAACAATGCAGGCTCCATTATGGAAACAGCAACAACTTTTCCAGGTAACAATGGTGTAAGACCACAAAGCATTACGCCAATGGCGGAGGTGCTTCGTCAAAATGGGTTCAGCACTGCTGCTTTTGGCAAATACCACGAAACACCCCCTTGGGAAATTTCCGTATCCGGTTCTTTAGACCGTTGGCCAACACATTCGGGATTCGATAAGTTTTACGGATTCATTGGGGGTGAAACCAATCAATGGGCACCTCTTGTCTATGATGGTGTCGCACAAGTGGAGCTTCCAGAAGACCCCAATTATCACTTCACCACTGATATGACGAATAATGCCATCAGCTGGGTAAGCTTTCAACAAGCGCTAACTCCTGATAAGCCCTTCTTTATCTATTTCGCCACTGGTGCAACACATGCGCCTCACCACGCGCCCAAAGAATGGATTGACAAATACAAAGGAAAATTCGACCAGGGCTGGGATAAAATGAGAGAAGAAACACTGGCGCGACAAATTAAGTTGGGCATCGTTCCTCCCGAAACTAAACTGGCTCCGAAACCTACAGACATTAAAGATTGGGAGTCTCTATCAGCTGATGAGAAGAAAATGTTTTCAAGACAAATGGAAACCTACGCTGGTTTCGCCGCCCATACAGACCATGAAATCGGGCGCCTTACGAAAACCATCGAAGATCTGGGTGAACTTGACAACACACTGATTTTTTATGTGGTGGGCGACAACGGCGCAAGTGCTGAGGGTCAAATGAACGGCATGTATAATGAAATGACCTACTTCAGTGGAGTTCCTGAAACGGTGCAAGAAATGTTGAAACATTACAACGAGTGGGGAAGCGAGAGTACCTATCCTCATTACGCAGCAGGATGGGCAGTAGCCATGAATGCGCCATTCCAATGGACAAAACAGGTAGCTTCCGACTTTGGCGGTACACGCAACGGCCTTGTCGTTCATTGGCCTGCTGGCATAAAAGCTAAAGGAGAGGTTCGTTCACAATTCAGTCACGTAATTGACCTTGCGCCCACGGTGTTTGAAGCTTGCAAGGTCCCCGCACCTAAAACTGTAAACGGCATTGACCAGGACCCTATTGAAGGAACGAGTATGCTATATAGCTTCAATGATGCCGGAGCCAAAGAAAAGCATACGGTGCAATACTTTGAAATGTTTGGTAACCGAGCCATTTACGCAGATGGCTGGTACGCAAGAACTATTCACCGGCCAGCATGGCAACAGAAACCAAGTCAGTCCCTTACTGAAGACCCCTGGGAACTATATAATTCAACTGAAGATTTCAGCCTTGCCAACAACGTAGCCTCCCAAAATGCGAACAAATTGAAAGAGATCCAGGACTTGTTTATGAAAGAAGCTGAGCGCTATCACGTACTTCCTATTGATGATCGTTTACTGGAAAGAACTAATGCCAAATTGGTTGGTCGTCCTACATTAATGGATGGAAGAACATCCGTTACCCTTGGTGAAGGGATGAAAGGAATGGGCGTAGATATTTTCATCGACACCCGCAACACATCATATAACATTACAGCAGATGTTGAAGTAGCCGCTAACGGCAATGGTGTTATTGTGTGCCAGGGTGGAAGGTTTGGAGGGTTCTCATTCTACGTAAAGAATGGAAAGCCGATGTTTACCTATAATTATTTAGGATTGGAGTCCTTTACAGTTACTGGATCACAACCACTAAAACCGGGCAAGCATACGCTGGCTTATACGTTCACGCGTAGTGAAGAGAAACCCGGCGCAGGCGGTACAGGTGATCTCCTAGTTGATGGCACCAAAGCAGGTGAAAATAAAATCGGAAAAACTCAGCCCGGAATATTTTCAGTAGACGACCTCGCCGACGTGGGCACCGATGACGGAACGCGTGTTGCTGATTACGGGAAATCCGCGAAGTTCAACGGCAAGATCGCCAAAGTCACCATTGAAACGAAGTAAAAGATGAATAGGTAAGAGAGGGCAACTTAGGTTGCCTTCTTCATTTGGGTATAAATCAACCTTAACCAAGCGCGTTTCAATAGCTTGGCCGCTCGGGCATATCCTACGTACGCGAATCGTTTTTATAAACGATACCGTCTAATTGTGTTTGACAGCAATAAGTACCTTGAAGGACGCTGTAAACTGGCGCTCCGTAAATCAGGTTGCTGTAAATTGCGATTGTACGCTACCAATTGATCCAGGAATCAATAGTAAATATACCCTCCATATGAAAAGAATCTCATCATTTATTATTGTGTCTTTGCTGAGCTACGGCTTCATGCAATCACGTTTACAAGCTCAAAGTGCCGGCCAGGTATCGCCTGCGATCGATCGCACGGTGCTTCCTGTAAAGGACCCAACCTATCCGGCTATAAGGGAGCTTGATGCTCGCAACGTTAAAGCACCACCAAGGTTCGAAGTAAAGGCGCCAGAGAAAGCACCAAACGTCGTTATTGTTTTGATCGACGACATAGGCTTCGGACACTCCAGCGCCTTTGGTGGACCCATCAATATGCCCAACCTGGAAAAGATGGCAGCAACAGGATTAAAGTATAATCGATTCCATACTACTGCTTTGTGTTCACCAACCCGTACAGCTATACTCACGGGATATAATCATCATTCTAATAACGCCGGTATGATCATGGAGGTGGCGACAGCATTTCCCGGCAACACAGGCGTACGTCCGCAGACTATCACGCCCATAGCCAACGTACTTCGAATGAATGGATATAGCACGGCCGCTTTTGGGAAGTATCACGAACTGCCCCCCTGGGAAGGCTCCGTATCCGGACCCTTTGACCGTTGGCCTACAGGCTCAGGCTTCGATAAGTTTTACGGATTCCTTGGTGGTGAAACCAATCAATGGCATCCCCTGGTGTATGACGGCACCGTACGCGTGTATCCGAATACTGAGGATCCCAATTATCACTTTACGAACGATATGACCGACCAGGCAATTGCCTGGATGAACACGCAACAATCGCTGACTCCGGATAAACCCTTCTATATCTATTTTGCTACTGGCGCCACGCACGCACCCCACCATGCTCCAAAAGAGTACGTTGAAAAATACAAAGGCAAGTTCTCCATGGGTTGGGATAAGCTTCGGGAAGAAACACTGGCACGGCAAAAAAAATTAGGGGTTATCCCGCAAAACACAGTGCTGGCGGCTAAACCATCCGATATTAAAGACTGGAATAAGCTGACAGCAGATGAAAAACGTTTGTTCGAAAAGCAGATGGAAGTATTTGCCGGATTTGCCGAACACACAGACCATGAAGTCGGCAGGCTGATCACAGCTCTCGAAGAGCGAGACGAGTTGGATAATACCTTATTCTTTTACGTCGTTGGTGACAATGGTTCCAGCGCCGAAGGGGGCATGATCGGGATGTTCAATGAGAACACGTATTTCAATGGCGTCCCTGAGACGCTCGATATGCAGTTAAAAAAAATAGACGAGTTAGGAACAGAAAGCACCTACAACCACTTTGCGGCAGGATGGGCTGTAGCTGGTAACACGCCCTTTATGTGGACTAAACAGGTCGCCTCCAACTTCGGCGGAACACGCAATGGAATGGTGGTGCATTGGCCTGCCGGAATAAAGGCGAAGAACGAGCTTCGTTCACAATTTCACCATGTGATTGACATGGCGCCAACTATCTATGAGTCTGCAGGCGTTCCTGCACCAAAAACCGTGAATGGTATTGCCCAACGTCCAATGGAGGGCGTAAGTATGAAATATTCGTTCGACAACGCCACAGCACCCGATACGCATAAGACACAATACTTTGAGATTTTAGGCAATCGGGCCATTTACCATGACGGTTGGTTTGCCGGCACGATTCACAAAGCGCCCTGGGAAGCAGCACCAAGACGTGCGCTGAATGTCGATGTGTGGGAACTCTATAACGTTAACGAAGACTTCAGTCAATCAAAAAATCTCGCCGCCTCAAACCCGCAGAAATTAGAAGAGTTGAAAAAAATGTTCATGACCGAAAGCGTGAAATATAATGTGTTACCCATTGATGACCGCTCTGTAGAGCGTTTCGATGCGAGGGTAGCTGGTCGCCCCGACCTCATGAACGGGAGGACGAAATTGACGCTTTTCTCCGGCGCGACTGGAATAACAGAAAACGCATTTCTCAATACAAAGAATGCGTCACTTACCATCTCGGCTGATGTGGAAGTTGCCGAATCAGCAAACGGCGTATTGATTTGCCAGGGGGGCGATTTCGGTGGGTGGACTTTTTATTTAAGCGATGGCAAGCCTACCTATGTCTACAATTATTTGGGCCTCGAAATGTTTACCATCGCCTCACCACAAAAAATTGCTGCCGGTAAGCACAATCTTAAGTTTGACTTTGCCTATGCAGGTGGTCGAGGGGCCGGAGGAGACGGTACTATTACGGTGGATGGCACGAAAGCAGCCGAGGGAAAAATTGCAAAAACGCATGCCAATATGTTTGGCATCGATGAATCGGCCGATGTTGGGGCGGACTTAAACACACCAGTTACTCACACGTACGATGGTAAAAGCAAGTTTACTGGAAAGATTATCAAAGTGACCATTGAAACACTTCCTGCAAAGAAATAGCCACTGCAAATATTGACTTCATCAAGGCAACACTTTCAAAGGTGTTGCCTTGATTATTTGATAGCAGCGTCATTTTCAATTTCAAGTATAAGGGCGACGGTATGGGTAAAGGTAGCTGTGGTACGATTACCGCCGTTGGGACGAAATCCGGAGAAGGTAGATTCGCAAAAACGCAAGGTTCAATATTCTCCGTTGATAAAATGGCCGATGTAGGTACCGACGATGGTACACGCGTAGCCGACTATGGCAAATCAGCGAAGTTCAATGGCAAGATTGCCAAGATCACCATGAGACAAAGTCCCTCACTTAATCCCGTTGTTTGGTAAAATGGCTAATTACAGAGAAATGTATAAGTCTTGCCTTTAAATGTTCAAGTGGATGGCCATGGAGTAATAGATTTTTGTGTCATACAAATCAATAATCATGAACACAACAAATCAAAACTCAAAAATCGTCCTTGTAACCGGCGGGAGCCGGGGTATAGGAAAAAGCATCGCCTTAAATGCTGCTCAGCGTGGCCTTGGCGTGATCCTCACCTATAACAGCAATCCAGAACAGGGACAAGCGGTCGCAGACAAAATCAATGCTGGTGGCGGCAAAGCTGTTGCTTTGCGATTGGATTCTGCTAAAACAGCCTCACTCGTCGATTTTACCAGTCAGGTAGCTCAGGTATTACAAAAGGAATGGAACCGGGAGAACTTCGATTACCTGGTAAATAATGCAGGGATAGGCCAACGAACACTCATCAAAGACACTACTGAAGAGATCTTCGATCAACTTGTGAATGTAAACTTCAAAGGCGTGTTTTTTCTTACGCAAAAGCTAATTCCTCTGATTGTTGATGGGGGTCAGATTATCAATATCTCATCCGGACTTGCCCGCTTTTCTTTCCCAGGTGTGGCGGTATATGGAGCACTTAAAGCAGCAACAGAAGGGTTGACCAGGTATTTTGCTAAGGAATATGCCGAAAGGAAGATCAGGGTAAACAGTGTAGCCCCAGGTGCCATCGACACAGAGTTTGGAGGAGGCAAAGGCGACGAAAGCCATCGTCAACAAATTGCAAATGCGATTGCCTTGGGCCGTATTGGTGAAGCCGATGATTTAGGTCTTTTTGTTGCATCATTGCTTTCAGACGACAGCCGCTTTGTTAACGCACAACGGATTGAGGTAAGTGGCGGAATGTTTATATGATTGCTCATGAACTTAACTGATCTCTTAACAAAGGATAGGAGCAGACATTAAAAAACTGTTCCTATTCATAAAATCAAAACAAGATGAAAACATTAATGAATAAAGTAGCTATTGTTACCGGCGCTTCAAGAGGCATTGGTAAGGCTATTGCTTTACGGTTTGCCCGATTAGGTGCCAATGTAATTGTCAATTACAATAGTAATTCATCGGCAGCGGCGGAGGTAGTAAAGGAAATTGAAAGTTATCAGGTGAAAGCCTTTTCCGTTCAAGCCGATGTTTCAAAGCCTGATGAAATAAACAAAATGTTCGAATTGGCTATTGAGCAGTTTGGCAAAATTGATATTGTAGTGGTCAACGCAGGTTTGGAACTGGTAGGCGTACCTGTTACTGCATTTAGCGAACTGCAATTTGATAATTTGTTTAATACAAATACCAAAGGAGCATTTTTTAGCATGCAGGCAGCTGCAAAATATATAGCCAACAATGGCAGGATTATTTATATTGGATCAAGCACTACGGGGTTGCCTAATCCCGGTTATGCCCTTCATGGAGGAAGCAAAATAGCGCCCCTCTATCTGGTGCAGGTATTAGCAAAAGAGTTGGGTAAAAAAGGGGTAACTGTAAACGCCATATTGCCGACTGCAACTGAAGGTGCAGGTATTCATACCACGGTTGAAGCGGACGCCCCAATCAAGAAAATGATACATGATTTTTACCCTATGGAACGCATGGGTACCCCGGAAGATGTTGCAAATGTCGCAGAATTCTTCGCCGGTGAACTGTCAAGTTTTGTAAGCGGTCAACAACTTTTGGTGAGCGGGGGAGCTATCGCCTAGCATCCGTATTTTCATGGCTTTATTTCGTAGTTAAGGCATACGAACGGGCTCTGTTCGGAATAATATGGCAGGATAATTCCGGTATAGCCCCTTCTTTATAAATTTGCGTTAACCAATCCTTAACGCGCTACCATGGAATATCTAGATATCAAATCAATTTCAGAACTGCACGCTTTTTTCCGTTACCAAAAACCGCTGCACCCATTGATAACAGTTGTTGATTTATCTAAAGTTGACCGGTCACACAGAAAACCTGACGTTGCATACAGGTTGGATTTATACTCCATTGCCTGTAAACAAATTGAAGGTTCTTTTAAATATGGACGCACTTCCTATGATTTTTCAGAAGGCTCATTAATGTTTACAGCACCCAACCAGGTGTTATCACCGGGAATTGAAAATAAGGTAGAAGGTTGGGCGGTTTATATCCACCCTGATTTTCTACACGCAAGTGATAGAGGACAAAAGTTAACGCAGTATTCGTATTTTGGTTATGACACCCACGAGTGCCTGCATATTTCGGAAGCCGAGAAAAATGTTTTGGAAGATTGCGTGCAAAATATAGAGAAAGAAATCTCCATGAACCTGGATAACCACTCTCATCATTTAATCCTTAGCAATGTTGAATTACTACTATCTTATTGTTCAAGGTTCTACGACCGGCAGTTTCTCACAAGGATGAAGGTAAGCAACGATGTGGTGGAGAAATTCGACAGAATTCTAAACGAGTATTTTTCCCAAAGGACTTTAATCGAAATCGGAGTGCCGGATGTAAAGTATTTTGCCTCGCAACTGAGCCTCTCTGCCAATTATCTCTCCGACCTGTTGAACAAATACACGGGTAAATCCACGCAGGAACATATTCATTTGAAATTAATTGATAAAGCGAAATCGATGTTATGGAGCACAGAGAGCCCTATCAGTTCGATTGCATACGATTTAGGCTTTGAACATCCGTCACACTTCACAAAATTGTTTAAAAGCAAAACAGGTTATTCGCCAAAGGAATACAGAGCATTGAATTTGGATTAGAATGATTTACGTAGAGAATACAAATGCCGTGCGATCAAAATATGCAAGGTATCGTGACCTTGTTTGGCGTACTTAGAACCCTTTCGTCATAATATTGGTATTAAAAGAACTCAAATGAAACCAGAAATCTTACAACAAAGAAAGTTGACTTTTAAAGTGATAGCATTTTTGGTATGGGCAGCATCTATAAATATCGCCTATGGGCAGGATACAATCGCTGTAAAAAATATTGTGCTTGTGCATGGTGCTTTCGTAGACGGTTCTGGTTGGCAGGGCGTTTATGACATTCTGATAAAAAAGGGATATACTGTAACTGTAGCACAGCAAACGTTGACCTCTTTTAATGGTGATGTTGCTGCCGTTAAACGCATTATCGACCAGCAAGTCGGCCCTTGCATTTTGGTAGGGCATAGTTATGGAGGGGCTGTTGTGACTATTGCCGGAAACGCCCCCAAAGTTGTTGGATTAGTATACATTGCAGCACATGCGCCAGATGACGGCGAATCTGAAGCCAACAATGGTAAAATCTACCCACCTGCTTATAAATCTTTAATAAAAGGCAAAGACGGACTTGATTTTATTGACCCTAAAAAGTTCGCGGTCGATTTTGCAGGTGGTGTTCCGAAACAAAAGTCAAATTTTATGGCTATATCACAAACACCGACTATAGACTCTGTTTTTCATGCAATCATTCAAAATCCAGCATGGAAAGTAAAACCCAGTTGGTACATGGTAGCTAAATCTGACAGAATTATTAATCCAGACCTTGAACGCATGTATGCAAAGAGAGCAAAAAGCCATTTGGTTGAAATAGATGGAGCAAGTCATTCGGTTTATATTACACACGCAAAAGAAGTAGCAGCATTGCTAATATTAGCGTCCCAAACTCCTCTGAAAATGAAAGCGAATTAAATCTATATTAATAACCTCGTGACTAAAATTAGCACCAGCTACAACATTGTTATTCCTGCAAGTGGGACTGGACTTTGAGACTTTGGGGTGCTTGCACCGCTGTACGTTGGTTCGGTCAGGCGTCGATTGTGGCCGCCGTCCATGAACCGACCAGAACGCATTAAATGATCAGCGCTCTGTTAAAATCATTCGTTTCGTGTCGATCACCTTACCGTCGACGATCAGGGTGTACAGGTACATGCCTGCACTCATCCCCTCACCTGACTGCACCTTAACCGTTACATCGCCGCGGTCCTGAATCGGAAGCACCTTCACCTGTTTACCTTCCAAAGTATAAAACATAAGCCGTGCATAACCCGTTGACTCAGGCAATGACACCTTAATTTCAGTACCCGTAGAATATGGATTTGGACTATTCTGGAATAGAACGGCACTTGCAGCTGCACCGGTACCTCCAGGATTTTCAAAGGTCGCAAGCTGTTGCTTCAGCACTTCAACCTCTTTTGACAGCTCCTGCACGGCCTTTACCAGGGGCACGACAAATTCAGCATAACGGATGGCATTAGTGGTCGTCTTTACTTTGAGGTGACTCAACGCCGTCAAATACATATCCCGCATTACGGACCACCGCCTCCACCTCCTGGGCGATGAAACCGGTATGGCGGATGACATTTTGTTTAGCCGTGTTATTCTTTGACTGCAGACTGTCGGGTAATCGAAGAAACTTATCGATGGCCTTGTCGTCAAGCGTATAGCTCACGGGCCTTAGCTGGTTTATAAATTCAAGTCCGGATACATCTTCTCTAACTTCCTTTTTGAAGCGCCCATCCGAAAACGTTGACCAGGATACTTTTCCACCGATGCTGGTAACAGAGGTATTGCCTATCCTGACCTGATTGGAAGCTGTAGGCACAGCGTTATATCCCAGCGCCGTCGTGTTGAATAGGTTCGTAATTGTTGGGCCCGCATGGGCGCCAAATGCACTGTTCAAATAACCGGTTTCGTTCTTAGCTAAAGCTTGCATGCCATACGCCGAATTGAAGTGGCCGGAAGTATTCTCGTACAATGATTTATGGCCCATGGTCGTATTATTGGTGCCCATGTCGTTGTTGTGAGCTGCCCATCCGCCAATGGCTGTATTGAACGACGCCCTCGTATTGGACATGGCAAAATATCCCATCGCTGTGCTTTCGTTGCCATCCTGATTGTCATACATTGCAAAACTCCCAATTGCGCAGTTGCCGCTACCGGTTCTGTTGTTATCCAGACATTGCACGCCGACAGATACATTGGAACCTCCAGTCGTGTTGTTCTGCAGTGAAGAGTAGCCGACGGCCGTGTTGTCGTAGGAGGTGTTGTCCTCAAGCGCCCGGAATCCGATGGCTGTGTTTCCACTTTGCGAAGTGTTGCTGTATAACGCTCTGTGCCCCATCGCTGTATTGCCGAAACCCGTGGTCGTCGCGTGACCACAAAGGTCACCGAAGAACGAATTATGACTCTCCCCACCTTCGTTCGCTTCCGTAACCGACTTCCCAGCCTGAAAACCGAAATAGTTACTGCCTTTTCCCAAAGTTCCGGCTCCGTTCCCATAGTAAGTCGGTGGATTAAGTTGTGCATAAGCACTTGAAAACATACTGATCGCGAATGCGACGGAGAATAAACAGGATTTCATGGGGCTTGAGGGTTTTGGTGATCATGCTTCGTTTAGTGCCGCGCGGGGCGGCTACGTAAACTTCAGCACAAATACGATATCGCGGTATCACATGAACCGGCGATAAGCGTTTCATCTCACGCCTCTCCCGGCGTTATTCCTGCCCCCACTAGACGAGCTTCTCTTTGAGCGCCTTCGATACTGCTTCCGTCTGGGAGTGTACATGAAGTTTCTCGTAGATCCTTTTGATGTGCGTCCTGACTGTATCCAGGGTGATACCTAATTCGGACGAAATAAGCTTGTAACTGTTTCCCGTCGATAACGATCGAAGAATATCCAGTTCGCGAGGCGTGAGTAGATAAGGGTTGTGCTCTTTCTGAGCGATCATCATAGAGTTGATGACCATGCGCGCAATACTGGGCGACATCGGTGCGCCACCCGTCATCACTTCATCGACTGCGGCAAACAGTCTGTCGGCAATATGCTTCTTCAACAGGTAACCGGATGCGCCCGCACAAATGGCGTCAAATACATGCTGGTTGTCATCAAATACAGTCAGCATCAGGATGGACACGTCATTGTTAAACGACCGTACTATTTTCACTGCCTCTATTCCCGACATGCCCGGCATATCAATATCCATCAATACCAGGTCAGGTTTGTCACGCTGAACATGGCCAGCGACCGACAAAACATTTTCGTAGGCGCCGGTGATGGAGACCCCTTCCTTTAACCTCAACAAACTCACCAGGCTTTCGCGCAGCAGTGAATTGTCTTCAAATATCGAAATGCTTATTTCTGTCATATTGCAAACTGGCAAGCATTGACCAAAGGCACCATACCGCAATCATGTGATGTCCGCAACCTCAAGGGTAACCGTCGTTCCGTTCCCGGGTTCCGTTTGCAGATCTACCTTCGCCTTCATGGCCGCAGCCCGTTTGTGGATATTGCTCAAGCCATTGCCTTTTCTTGCCGTTGCTTTGTCAAACCCTTTTCCATTATCAGCAATCGCCATCCGCCACCCGCTGTCGGCTTTACCAAACACGACGTCGATTCGCGTCGCCTGGCTGTATTTGGCCGTGTTGTTAACGATCTCTTTAAAGATAAGAAACAGGCCTTTTCGAGATTCTATGTCCAGGCTCAGTCCTGAAAGCAATTCGATGTTTTCAAATGAATAAAGGATGTCCCTCGGGTCTAATATCTCGCCGCAGAACTCCTTCATCCTGGCAACAACCATTTCCATAGTATCATTCTCCGGATGAATGGACCATACGATGTCTGACATGTTCTCCATCATTTTCGATGAGTGATCGCGAATCCGCCGAAAGTGTGAATGGATTGTCTCGCCCCCCGCCCCTTCTTTTAAAGCTACCTGGCTGATAATGTTGATGCTTGATAAAGTTGATCCAATGTCATCGTGCAGGTCGCGGGCAATCTGATTGCGCATGCGTTCGATCTCTATCTCACGTTTTGCCCGGTTCAGGAGCCTGTACCGGTTGAGCAGTAAAGCCGAAATAGCAATAGCGGCAATAAACGCTATGATTATGCTAACGGTGACGATCCTGTTCCTTTCCAAAGCGGCAGACTTCACTTCCTGATCCTTCGTGAGCAGCGCGATTGCCGCGCTTTTTTTGTCGTTCTGATATTTCGCCTCCATCTCAACAATAGAGCTTCTGGTCTCCGCGGCAACCAGGCTGTCTTTGATCGCGATGTACCGTTCCTTGTATGCAAGTGCGCGCTCGTAATGGTGCTGCTCGCTTTCAACGCTTGAAAGTATCTCGTAGGCATCCATCTCCAGGTACGCGTTCTTTACTTCCGCGGCGAGCACACGGGTCGAGTCCATGTACGCGGAGGCACTCTCCCACTGCCGGAGGGCATAAAAGGCAAAACCAATTGCGGAATAATTATGGGCAATCAGATTCCGGGACGAGATCTCCCGCGCTAATGCAAGACCTTTCCTATACTCTGTCAACGCTTTCTTATAGTCTTCAAGGTCGTAGTACAGATTACCAATACCCAGCGCCAGTTCGGCAAGATGGTACTTGTCGCCTGTGCGATCGTACGACACCCACGCAATTTTGTACTCCTGAAGCGCCTTGTCTATCATTTTCTTCTGGCGGTAAATCCTTCCTGCAAGCTTATGATTGTAAGCAATTCCCTCGTGAAAAGAAGTTGCCTCAGCAACCGCATTAGCTTGCGCCACGTACGCCAATGCTTTGTCATAGTCTCCAAGAAGATAGTGGACATTCGATATGTTACCCAGCACCCTGGCACGCCCGATGTCATCTTTCGTTAAACTATCATACAGCGTCGCCGCCCTGATGTAGCTTGATAGTGCTTCCTTCAGGTTGTTCTTGTCCACGTAAACATTGCCGGCGTCGTTGTACAAACCGGCTTCTTCAGCGTACAGTTGATGCTGATGCGCTACTTCCATGGCCTTCTCCAGATAAGCCTGTGCGGAGTCGTTCAGTGCCTGCCGGCGAAAGCTATCTGCGATGCCTTGAAGTGCGCTTACCTCCCCCTTGACGTATTTCGCGGAAATGGCCAGCGCTAAAGCCTGACGATAATATATCAGCGAGGAATCATAGCTTCCTTCGACGTGATAGAGGTGACCGATTTCATTCAGCAACTCTGTCTTTTCGGATGCACGCTCATTCCCTGCTAATTTCCACGCGGCGAGATAGTCTGCCTTAGCCTGTTGTGGCAGGCTGTCCTTCACAGCCCTGGCATGGGCGGTCAATTCGACGTAGCGCGATCTATTTCCTGGCTGGGCTAAAGAGAGATGAACAACCGCGAGCACGGGAACGCAGATAGAAACAGCGCGCAGGAAAACGCAGAAATATTGTTCTACATCGCAGGCAGCGGAAAACAAACTGAAAAAACGCTTCACGTGACGCTTCGATTCTTTAGTTACCTAATCCTTTAGTGCTGAAACAACTCATCGCATCGTCGTCACGCATCCCGGGTAATGCTGTTTCGCTGTAATACTCCTGGAGAAATATACATAAATATGACGTAACCCGCCATTCGGACAGCATCCATTGCACGACACACCGGTTGGCGTAGCATTCGTAGCAACCAATGATCAAAAGTCGCCACGTACTATGATTGTATTACAGACACCGAATGTGCACAGTGCGTTACTAGTTCCTGCGATCAAGGATGGCGGAAGCTAACAGCACTAAGGCAGACTGCAACCAAGATCCCAATCGAACGCGTCCGTCGCAGTAGTTGTCAGCAAAATCCGGCCGCAAAATAAATATTATCAATACCTTTTTTGGCGTACAGTTCTGTACTCAAATTCATATTGGTAAACGCTATTCCATCGTATTGCAACACGCCTACAGGTTTTGCATAGTCGTATTAAATTACTAATTTGAGTATCACGTCTTCATCCAGGTATCCAAACAAATGAAAACAACTACACTAATATTTGCGTTGAGTATTGGGTGCATAATCCCAGTATGTTCACAAGTAAACCGTCAGCAAAGAATAGACGCACGGACCAGGCAGCATGTAGAGAAACAAAGTCAAAAGATCAACGATTTTGGCAATTACACGTTCGTTGACAAATTCACTGGCGCATGGAGCGTCCGGACACCGGATAGTTTCAATATGACACCGGCCTGGCGTAGCACAATCAAATCAACAAAAGAAGTAATTTCAGGAGACGACATTCCCTGCTTGGAACCAAAGGGTGGCTACATCCCCTGTCTCAATCCAAAGGGTTTATACCCTATGAGAGTTTACAGACCTGAAAGTGTTATCTGGGGGATCTTATGGGCGCCCAACAATTTTTATTAGTGACGAACTTATTCATGCGTTCAGTCTGATTAGCCAATGTAGATCGTTCATCCCGACCGATCCCGCGAGTGGATCGGCTTGTTGGCCACCTCAACTTACCGTTGACGTACATGCAAATCCCTGCGTTTGACCTGAAGAGCACGACTATACATCATTTCCTATCAATGGCAAGCACTACCAAATTGCTTGCGACTTTTCATTCACCTACTTTTACAAAACATCGGTTTTTACGTCGTAATATGATATATCATGACGTTCGGAACGCGAATAAAATAGCCGCAAGCGGGTTAAAATGCCCCGGGCGGACCGTTACAGGGCCGTCGGAACCTTCGGCGATATCATTGGTATATACGAACGCAACGAGATGGGTACTATGGCTGGGAGGAATAGCAGTCGAAAACTTAGTGTAAGCAAACTAAAGGCTATTGATGAACTTTTCCAATCAAAGGATTGGAAAATTGAGTTTTATGGCTCGATGAAGAACAGTCAATACCAACGGTTTTGTGAACGTATGGCTATTTTTAATGAGGCAGATCAACAATTTTTTTTAGACATGGCAGCATGTTTTCATCAAATTTTGATCAACGATTACCTTACCCATATTTGGATGGCCTACAGCATCATTCCAAACAAAATTCTCGACGAGGCAGATAAAATAATATTTTCACCTTTACTCGAAATTTTGTCGGATGGTTCGAGGAAAAACAACAGTACAAAAAGCTCTAACGCACTTCTGTACCACATGAAGGGTGATAAGTATGATAACGCAAATCATAACCAAAAGTTTGAATTCATGGAGGACGCCCGGAAGATAAAGTCCAAATTCACTCGTAAGTCAGTTCTGATTTTCATTGACGACTTTATTGGTTCAGGAAAGACGGCAGTCGACACCGTAAAATCGTATCGTAATTTTATTCCCCTGTTGAACTCAAACAACTGTATAATCACTTCCATAGTTTGTCAGCAAGCAGGTCAGCAAACAATTCTCGAAGAAACTCAGTGTAGGGTCGAAGCAAAATTTATCTACAACAAGGCAATTTCTGACAAGTTCAGCGGGGCTATCTTGGAAGCCAAACTGAAGCAGATGAGCGGTATGGAAAAGAACGTTTCGAAAGATATAATGGAAAAAGGGTTGCATTTAGGCTTCGAACAGACTGAAGCTCTGGTATGTTTCCAAGCAAGATCACCGAACAACACGTTGCCAGTCTTTTGGTTCGAGACTGAAACGAAGATGGCACCCTTTCCAAGGGCACGTATATTCAAGTCCAATCAATATGAATGAAGATCACAGGCTATTGTTGCTTAAAATTCTTAAGTCGGATGGAAATATCCAACCACTGGCCGATTTAGGATATGAATTTGCGAAAATTACCCAAGCTATTAAACTAGAGGAAAGTTTGGGAAACTTCAGGTATAAAAATGGTAAGTTCACTTTTACAAAGAAAGGACTCCGAGAAATTGCGCTCCTAACAAAACATTTCAAACAGAAATTTCCCTGGATAGAGCCAGAGCATACGAGCAAAATTCACCCGTTGAAAAAAGATGAAATATATATTCCAGATAAGGAGAGTATTAGGTATTTATTTAAATAGTTGATAAATTGTTATTCTACGATGAGTCATCGTGGATACTGGGTACATGATTTCAAGCTTACAGATAAATACTTTCTGAAAGATTTCGCCAAAGTTAATTATTGAATTTTAGCGGTCTTTGGCTTCAATCATTTCAGTAAGTATTTATCTGTTGTTCAATAATGGGAGGGCGGTGCCTTCCCATTTTAAATTATGGATTTCGAGAGTTACTCAAATCAATTTACTGCTGAAGCCAAGAGGGTTGGGTATTCGTATCCACCCGACCAACTGCGTATTAGGATCTGGCAGGTAAGAGGTCTTCGATATTGTTAACGGTTCGGTTAGGTATTTCCTCCAGCACGAGATTGAACCATTGTGCCGGGTTCACACCGTTTGCCTTGCAACTTGCCAG
>DATHKA010000094.1:0-7563 GCA_035489615.1 Chryseolinea sp. | reverse complement strand
TATTCTTCTCGATGAGGTCGGAGACCAGAATGGAAGCCGTGATTTTGCCGGTGCCGTTGCACGTCGGGCATACTTCTTTGGTGGCGATATTCATCTGAGGACGAACCCGCTCACGCGTGATCTGCATCAGACCAAATTTCGAGAGCGGAAGTATCGTGGACCTTGCCTTGTCGTCAGCCATGGCATCCCGCATGATCTTATAGATCGTCTTCTTGTTTTCGGGATTCTTCATGTCGATAAAGTCGATCACGATGATTCCCCCCATATCGCGCAGGCGCAACTGTCGGGCTATCTCCCGCGCGGCCTCGGAGTTGACAGATAAGGCAGTCGTCTCCTGATTCTCTTCGCGATTTGATTTGTTGCCGCTGTTCACGTCTATGACGTGCAGCGCTTCCGTATGCTCAATGATCAGGTAGCCTCCCGCGCGCAGGCTAACGGTCTGGCCAAAAGCAGATTTGATCTGCCGCTCTATGCCATAGTGTTCAAATATCTTGGCTTTACCCGTATAGAGCTTGACGATCTTCTCTTTGTCTGGCGCGATAGTGTGGATGTAGGTTTTTACATCCTCAAATATCTTTTTATCGTCGATGTGAATATTATCGAACGACTCATTGAGCATATCGCGCAACAGTGATGATGTCTTATCAAGTTCGCCGATAATCTTCTCGTTGGGGTTGATCGTCACAAAGCGAGCCATGCCATCCTCCCAGGTTTTCACCATCGTGCGCAAGTCGCGATCGAGCTCCGCCACTTCCTTGCCTTCGGCGACAGTACGAATGATCACGCCAAAATTCTCTGGCTTGATGGATTGAATAAGGCGCAGCAGCCGCTTGCGCTCGTCGCTGCTGGTAATTTTTTTAGAAACGGAGACGGCATTTGAGAACGGGACCAGTACCAGGTATCGTCCAGCCAGCGACAACTCACAGGATAATCGGGGACCCTTTGTGGAAATCGGCTCTTTGACAATTTGTACTGGTATCACCAGACCTTTAGACACCTGCTGGGTAATCTTCCCGTGTTTGTCTATGTCTTGTTCCAGCTTAAACTTGTCCAACTTAGTACCGTTGAATTTCTTTCCGCGTACCAGCTTCGTAAACTTTTGAAGCGAGCTGAACTGCGGACCTAAGTCAAGGTAGTGCAGGAAGGCATCCTTATCGTAACCAACATCAATGAATGCGGCGTTTAATCCCTGGACAACCTTTTTCACGGTGCCCAGGTATATATCGCCTACGGTAAATTTGCTCTCTTCCTCTTCGTTGTGAAATTCTACAAGCGTTTTGTCTTTGAGAAGGGCTATACGACATCCGTCCTGAGTGGCACTAATAATTAGTTCATTACTCAAAACATTTTTTGATTAAAGTAAAATGATGTGTACAGTAAAAAGCAAAGCAGTATGGCAACTACTTCGATTATTTCTTCTTGTGTCTATTCTTGCGAAGTCTCTTCTTGCGCTTGTGAGTCGCCATTTTGTGCTTCTTTCTCTTTTTTCCGCTTGGCATATGTGATCTTAAATTTTTTACTCCGATGATCTTCCGATTCTCAGGAGCGGTTCAACAAATTATTTTAAGTCCTGCAGATAGGAATCCACTGTGGCCTGTACAGCAGGGTCCTTATCCATATTTTTTACTTTCACGAATTCTTCCCTTGCCCTCACTTTTTCACCGGTATTCATCAACGCGATCCCGAGAAGAAGATGCCCCTGAGTATGATTGGGGTTAACCTTGAGCAGTTCATTCAATCTTTCAACAGCCCGGTCATACTGTCCGGACTGAATGGACAGCATGCCCATATTAAACAGCGCCGGTTCGTGACGCGGATTCTCAGCTATTACTTCGCGTAACATGGCAATTCCCTGCATAGGGCTGCCCGATCCGAGATAAGTCATCGCCTTATTAGTCTTCACGTCCAGATCATGCGGATTCGCTGCCAACACCTTGTCGTAACTTTCTCTCGCCTTCTCCGCGAACGACTGCTGGCGAGCCTGATCTACGGCAAAAGAATATGCCTGATAGTACTGGTCGCCGGCTTTTGTCCAGCTTTCGGTCGTGTTAAAGAACTTCGCTGCTACTTCAGCAAACCATGCGGAACTGTCGTATTTTCCGGCAGTTACGTACAGTTTTGCCAAAGAGTCGGCAAAGATAGCATTTTTTTCATTCGATGCTGATGCCTGGAACTGGTGCCTGAAATCAGATATCTTTAATTGAACCGCCTGGGGTACCGACGCGTGATTCGGATCTGGCGGAGACGTGGATACGGAGTCGCCCGCATTGCCGCTAAGTGGGGCATCATTTTCTACAACGACTTTGGGCAAAAGGAATAGCAGCCAAATTATCGCAGCGCTTCCTATAACTAATAGTATTCTGGTTCTGAGCATTTCAGTGGTGAAGTAATGGATTCATGCCACAAATTATGCCCTGGAACCGTAGAAAAACATTATGCTGACTTTTCCTGCAATTGTTTGACCTTGTCACTGTTCTTGATCTTGTTAACAAAGATCTTCGCAGGCTTGAAGCTTGGTACGAAGTGTTCATCGATGACCAGTGCGGTGTTCCTGGATATGTTCCGCGCAATCTTTTTCTTCCGCTTCTTGTTGATAAAGCTTCCAAACCCGCGGATATAGATGTTATTTCCGTTCGACATTGAACTCTTCACGACACTGAAGAATGCTTCTACCGATGCTGTTACATCAGCTTTGTCTACACCTGTCTTTTCAGCGATTTCGTTGATAATGTCTGCCTTTGTCACAGTGTTATATTTTAGAGTCGAAAATTTTCGGGAGGGCAAATTTAAATGCTGCCCCCAGATTAAAAAATGAATATTGAAAAAATCTGATAATCAGATAGATGGACAACCGATATTTCTCCAATAAACTCGCCAAATGGTATGAAATCAACAAGAGGGCCCTGCCCTGGAGGGAAACGACGGACCCGTACCGGATCTGGCTGTCTGAAATAATTCTTCAGCAAACCCGGGTCATTCAGGGCCTTCCGTACTACATGAGATTTATTGAGCGGTTTGCGGATGTCGGACAGCTTGCAGCGGCTCCCGAGCACGAGGTGCTTCGCCTTTGGCAAGGGCTAGGGTACTACAGCCGCGCGCGAAACCTACACAGTTGCGCCAAAGAAATCGTGAAGAACAACGCGTCGCGTTTTCCGGAAACCTTTGCGGAGCTTAGGCAACTGCGGGGAATTGGCGACTATACAGCCGCCGCCATCGCCTCGATTTCGTTTGGCCAGCCTGTTGCCGTAGTGGACGGGAATGTTTATCGCGTGCTGTCGAGGATTTTTGGCCTGGATGCTAATATCGGGTCTCCGGGCGGCAAAAAAGCCTTCGCAAAACTGGCAAACGATCTGCTCAACCCGGCGCAGCCTGATATACACAACCAGGCTCTTATGGAGTTTGGTGCCTTGCATTGCACACCTCGAAATCCAAAGTGCGAAAGCTGCGTATTTGCTGACGGATGCTTCGCCCGGGCAAGAGGTGCGCAACTTGATCTTCCGGTTAAGACCAAGCAAAAGTCAGCCAGGACGCGATATTTCTACTACGCAGTGGTCCGCAAAGGATCGTCGTTGTTGATGGGAGAGCGGTCCGGCAAAGATATTTGGCGGGGCCTGTTCGACTTTGCCCTAATTGAGTCGCCCAGACGATTGGGGGAGGCCAATATTATCGCCCAAATTAACCGAAGGTTCAACACACAAATGCAGGCTGAAGCTGTTACCATTTCTCAGTCCTATAAGCATATCCTGACACACCAGCGCATATTTTCCAGATTTATTGTTATTGAAGCGAGCGGCACCTTTGGCTTGTCGACGGGATCGCTTAAATTTTATTCGCCAAAGAAAATTGCTGCATTACCAAAGCCGGCGTTAATCAGTCGTTTTCTTGACGATTACAACTTTCTTTAGATTGTTGTAATTTTAACTTTTCCGACGACCGGAAAGGTTGTTCGTAAACATTTTAACCACTACACGTATGTCAGGAGTAAATAAAGTCATCCTCGTGGGTCGACTGGGAAAGGACCCCGAAGTAAGAAATCTCGAAAATGGCGCAGCCGTTGCTAACTTCACGTTGGCAACTTCTGAGAGTTATAAAGACAAAACCACAGGCGAAAAGAAGGAGGTCACTGAATGGCACAACATAGTTCTGTGGCGCGGGTTAGCAGAAATATCTCAGCGCTATCTTCACAAAGGCGATATGGTTTATATCGAGGGCAAGTTGCGCACCCGCTCGTGGGAGAAAGAAGGTGTTACTCGTTATACAACTGAAATAGTAGCCGACAATATGACGATGTTGTCAACGAAGGGTTCTGGAAGCGGTCAGCCTGGTGGTTCTTATGCTCCCACCGACACGAACGCCACTGATAATTATAGAGCAAGTGCCACGGTCGATTCCAACGCTGACGACCTTCCGTTCTGAAAGTTTCACCAAATGACAATCTGTGGACGATCCTCCGGGTGACTTTCTGGTAGAACCGACTGCATCCTCTTTTGTTGTTGTCGGTTCGGTCCTAGCCCTCGCGCTGTTGGCGACCACCCTGGCCGCAGCCCTCGCGGCTGCGCGAACGGCACTGCATTTTGCTGGCCTTATGGTCCAGGAAGACCGGGTCTGGGCAGCAGCTGACAATCTCGCGCGCAATCGTGCAAATCGTTGGTTGAAGGACTCGCGATTGCTCACAGTAGCGATTCAGTTTTGTCATACCGTGGCGCGTGTAGTTACCATTGTCTGCATGTTTGCAGGCAGTTTGATGCTCGGAAACAAGGGAGTTTTCCTGGCTGTTGTTGTACCCGGGGTTCTTGGCCTGGTTTTGACTGAGGCTTTTGCCCGGCTATTCGCACGGAAGTATCCGGTGAGGGCGCTATCTCGTCTCAATATCCTGATTGCCTGGGTTCACAAGGCGATGCTGCCCCTGGCACGTCGTATTGATGACGTAAATCAACATTGGCGGTCAGCTTTCGGTGAACAACGGAGTGCTGAAAAAGCCCTTGCACAGGTAATTGAACTTGCTGCAGCATCGGAAATGGAAGGAGAAAAGGAGGTTGTCCAGGGAATAGTAAACTTTGGTGCACTGCGGGTTCGCGATGTGATGAAGCAAGGCGATCAGATAAGTTGCATCGGTGCTTCATCTAATTTTCATGAGGTAGTAGCATTTGCAAATCACTGTGGTTATTCGCGCATCCCAGTATTTAAAGGGTCAGTCGATTGCATCGAAGGCGTACTTTACACAAAGGACCTATTGCCCTTCTTCGAACAGGGCAAGGACTTTCCTTGGATAAACATTATCCGGCCTGGATACTTTGTTGTGGCAACCAAAAAGATTGATGCCCTGCTGAAAGATTTCCAGGAGAAACGTGTGCACATTGCTATTGTTCGCGACGACAATGGAAATACCGTCGGCCTGATCACCCTTGAAGACCTTATTGAGGTCGTAATCCGGGACATTAACGAGCAACCCGATCAGGTGAGCGGTCAGGGTTATACGCGCATCGACGATCGTACATACATTTTCAATGGAAAGGCATCTATTCGCGAAGTATTCAGACTGTTGGATGTAGAGCATCCGTTGCTGCGGGAATCCACGGAGTTTGAATCTTTGGAAGATTTCATTGTAGAAATCAACGACGAGCTACCCGGCGAGGGGGATGAACTTAGCTATGATCAATTTACCTTTGTAGTCGAAGCCGTTGAGAACAAGAGAATAAAAAGAGTAAGGGTAAACGTACATGCGCAGGCCTAAAAACAAATTACGGAGCAAGCGTCACGTCGGTGTGATCGGTTTGGTTGCCATGATTGCCCTGGTGACTACGGCTTGCCAGCGTGAGCATCAACCCAAACCGTTAGGTTATAACCGGCTACTTCTTCCGACGCACGACTATCTTCAATTACCTGATACGTTTCCTTATTCATTCCAGTATTCGAAGCACGCAAAACTGATGAAGGACACTTCGCGGATTAGCGAGCGCTTTTGGATCGAGATCTATTATCCTCAACTGAAATCGAATATTCACATCACGTATAAGGCGGTCCGGAGCGCCAAGGTATTGCGCGAATACCTGGATGACTCCTACACGCTTACCGCCAAACATCAGATCAAGGCCTACGCGATAAACGAAGTGATCAGCAAGACCCCCAGCGGAAAAACCGCTGTGATAGCCGAACTTGAAGGCGAAGTACCCAGTCAGTTTCAGTTTACAATTACCGATTCTGCCGCCAACTTCATGCGTGGCGCCCTTTATTTCAATACGCAGGTGGCGAACGATTCGCTTGCCCCGGCCATTGAGTTCATGAAGCGCGACATGATGCAAATCATCAACACGCTGGAATGGAAGAGGATATGAACCTGGCTCCGTCTGTACCCAATCGTTGACAGCAAATCGGAGGCTTTGGATTTCTTCCCTAAACTACCCCTCCTTTCAACACAAATCCAGTGCTGTTTTAACCAGGTTTGTTGTAGCACGATCCTACAGATCATATTTTGCATTGTCAATCCGGTTTGAACCGGCCTACCTTTCGATTAAGTCACACCCTTCGGTTAGATAATTCGGACTGGTAGATTGGCTTGGTTACGACACACAAGACGAAAGTTTCAAAGAAGAGCAACATGATTAAAGAGTACATCGCGAAGAACAACGATCGATTCCTGGAAGAGCTGTTCGCCTGGCTGCAAATTCCATCTATAAGCGCAGACAGCCGTCACAAAGGCGATGTGCGGAATGCTGCAGAATATTTGCACCAAAAGCTGCGCGAGGCCGGTGTCGACAATGTTGAAATATGCGAGACAAAAGGACATCCCATCGTCTATGGCGAGAAGTTGGTCAACCCTGCGTGGCCGACGGTGCTTGTATACGGACATTATGATGTGCAGCCCCCTGATCCACTGGCGTTGTGGACAACTCCTCCTTTTGACCCACAGATCCGCGACGGCAAGATTTATGCCCGTGGGTCGTGCGATGACAAAGGCCAGGTGTACATGCATGTAAAGGCCTTTGAAATCATGGACCAGCTAAAGCTTCTTAGCTGCAACGTGAAGTTTATGGTTGAAGGTGAAGAAGAGGTAGGATCTGATAACCTGGCCCTGTTCGTGAAAAGCAATCGCGGGAAGCTAGGCGCGGACGTGATTCTCATTTCGGATACTGCCCTGATTTCCCTGGAGCACCCGTCAATAACTACCGGGCTACGCGGCCTTAGCTACATGGAAGTGGAAGTGACCGGACCGAATCGCGACCTGCATTCTGGCGTGTACGGCGGCGCTGTAGCTAATCCCGTCAATGTACTTTGTGAGTTGATTGCCTCATTACACCATGCCGATGGCAGCGTTGCCATACCCGGTTTCTACGATAAGGTTACTTCACTCACGACCGACGAACGAAGCGCGCTCAACGCGGCACCATTTGACCTGGCGGAATATAAGCGTGACCTGGGCATTCGGGAGATCAACGGGGAAAAGGGTTTTACCACATTGGAGCGAACAGGAGTAAGGCCGACGTTGGATGTGAATGGAATATGGGGAGGATATACCGGTGAAGGAGCAAAGACCGTATTGCCCTCGAAGGCATCGGCCAAGAT
>DATHKA010000093.1:0-2572 GCA_035489615.1 Chryseolinea sp. | reverse complement strand
TGGTGTCCCGTGACAGACGACATAAACAGAATCCTGCCACCCGATTTTTGCTCCTTCATTTGCAGGGCCGCCGCCTGGGCCAGGAAGAAACTCCCCCCCACGTTGAGGTCCAGTACCTTCATAAGATCTTCTTTGCGGTAGTCCAGAAACTCCCCATACAAGGTAATTCCCGCGTTCGCTATGGCAATGTCGACTTTGCCGAACTGCCTGACGGCCTCCGCTACCATCTCGCGAATGAACTCTACGCTTGATGCGTCGCCCGCGTAGGCCACGCAGCGCCCGCCCTCACGAAGAATACTTTCCGTGGCTTCTTCAGCCAGGGATTGTTCAACGTCGTTGAGAACAACCGCCGCCCCTTGTGAAGCCAGGGACTGGCAAATCGCCAGTCCGATTCCCTGCCCTGCGCCGGTTACAATAGCCACCTGGTTGTGAAAGATCCGACCGTTTTTTTCCATGCGTCAATCCGATTTCAAATTCACCCTGGCCATTATTCGCCAAGGTTGCGTTTTCGTGTTAATGAGAATCTCGCGTAACTTCACTTCCCGATCCCCCTCTCAGGTACACCATGTCGGCGCCGAGGTGAGCCTGTTCAACCTGTTGTTGATAGAGGCTTACATAGCCACGGTCGTAGATTTTATGACGTGGTGTCCATTCTTTTCGCCGCGTTGCGAGTTCGTCTTCACTCACGTTGAGGGTAAGCCGGCGATTGGGCACGTCAAGGGTAATCGTGTCGCCCGTGCGTATAACCGCAAAGTTGCCTCCGAGCGCAGCTTCAGGCGATGCGTGAAGGATCACGGTTCCAAATCCAGTACCACTCATGCGTCCGTCAGAAATGCGAATCATATCGTGAATGCCTTTAGCGAGTAGTTTCTTCGGCAAAGACATATTGCCGACTTCGGGCATACCTGGATATCCGACAGGTCCCACGTTCTTCAGCACGAGGATACAAGTCTCGTCGACATCCAGGTTGGGATCGTCCACGCGGGTCTTGTATTCGTCGATATCTTCAAACACGATTGCCTTGCCCGTATGGCTTAACAACTTTGGATCGGCCGCAGACGGCTTCATCACCGCGCCATTCTCGCACATGTTTCCCGTAAGAATGACAACCCCCGACAATGGATTGAACGGCTCTTCGACGGTTGCAATGATCTCGCGATTGTAACACACCGCCTTGTCGTAATTTTCCTTGATCGTTTTGCCGTTGGCCGTGAGCGCATCGCCATGCAGAAAACGGCCGATCTCTTTCATAACCGCAGGCAAACCGCCCGCGTAGTAGAGGTCTTCCATGAAATACTTACCGGAAGGTTGCACGTTGGCAACGACCGGGACCAGTGACGAGAGTTTGTCGAAGTCCTTGAGTTCTAACGGTACACCTATACGACCGGCGATGGCCAGCAAGTGAATGATGAAGTTCGTCGATCCGCCAATAGCAGAATTGGTAATGATCGCATTCTCGAAGGCCTGTCGCGTAAGAATATCCGACATCAGCAGATTCTCCTTCACCATTTCGACGATGCGTATACCCGACATCTGTGCAAGCACTTTTCTGCGCGCATCGGCCGCCGGGATCGCAGCGTTGTCAGGAAGCGTCAACCCCAGCGATTCTACCATGGCAGCCATCGTGGATGCCGTACCCATTACCGCGCAGTGCCCGCGGCTGCGTGCCATACAGGCTTCCGCTACGGTGAGGTCCTCCTGCGACATTTCCCCGGCACGCACCGCGTCATTGAAGCGCCAGATATCGCTCGTACCAATATCCCGGCCCTGGAACTTGCCGGCCAGCATGGGTCCGCCTGAAATAACGATTGTCGGAAGATTCACGCTACACGCACCCATCACGAGTGAAGGAGTTGTCTTGTCACAGCCGCACATCAGCACGACGCCGTCAATCGGGTTAGCGCGAATCGACTCTTCCACATCCATGCTGACCAAATTTCTATACAGCATCGCCGTAGGTTTGATGAGCGTTTCGCCCAGCGACATCACCGGGAATTCAACGGGAAGGCCACCCGCTTCCGATACACCGCGCTTGATCGATTCGGCCAACTCGCGGAAGTGTGCATTGCACGGCGTAAGCTCCGACCACGTATTGCAAATCCCGATAACCGGCTTGCCTCGGAATTCATAATCCGGAATGCCCTGATTCTTCATCCACGCGCGGTAGATGAAACCATCCTTGCCAGTCTTGCCAAACCAGCCCTGGCTACGCAATTTTTCTTTCATAGTTGTGTATAGATTCGATCAACAATTTTCCATTATCTCCAGCGTGTCAAAAGCTTCCGCCAACGAACACGGATTTTCTCCATTGCCCCTGAAATATTTTGTCACCTGTTGGATCATAGGGTGCTGAATGTTCACGGGAAATGCAAAAGTTTCTGCCGTAACCTGTTCGCCTTTCGTAAGCTCCAACGACGCGCTCGTAAAACTGGAAAAAAAAGGAAAAGAAATGGATCCTTTTTCTCCGACTATCCGGCAGTTGTCGTAACGCTGTGAGGGCCCGACATTGAACGACCATAGTCCCTGGAAAAATACATTCCCGGGAAGGACCATGGAAAGCGATGTCACGTCA
>DATHKA010000092.1:0-10802 GCA_035489615.1 Chryseolinea sp. | reverse complement strand
AAGATAGCAAGAAGACGTTTAATGCGCCAGGCACAATAGTTCCAGCGTAAACGATTCGTTAAAATAAATCCAGGAAAGGAGGCCACGGAGATTTTTTTTGGGTGCGTACGTGCCTGGCAAGGCCTGCTGGCTGGAAGGGTTGGAGGGATCTAATTAACGACCGCTTTTGGGAAGGGTGGATCTTCGTAAAATGGTTAAACCCGAGGCCTGGAGGAGATTGGGGGAACTTCGACGGGATCTGCTTCGCCGCTACGCGACGAGGCCGGGTTGAGTACAGGAGCATTGTGCAAATACCTCGACGCGACACTTTTCAAGCAAGGCTGTACTGTTCTTTCGGAGTCATTATGAACTAGAACCTATTGGATTTCAACCCTATTCGATTTGAAGCGACCTATTTTGTACTGCTAGTTTGCAGCATGAAAACATTCAGCAGCATTAAGTGCCTATTATTCCATTCCTCCCTTACTCAGCCCGGTGTCGCGTAGCGGCGACGCTAATCCCGTCGAAGTTCCCCCAATCTCCTCCAGGCCTCGGGTTTAATCATCCTACGAAGAGCAACCCTCTATAAAAAAGGTCACTATCCAAATCGCTCTGACGATGCTAAATCTAACAACCTAGTTAGACCCCTACGTACCCCAAAAAAAAATTCTCCGTGGCCTCCTTTCCTGGATTTATTTTTCGATCGGCCCTGCACATCAAATTCTATCGCATACCATAGCTCACAAACGCAATCGACTTACTATCGGGCGACCATGAAGGCACATTGATCGTTCCTTGTCCGCCGTATAAATAAGCGATAACCCTCGGCGCCCCACCGCTCACAGGCATTAGCCGAAGCGTAACGCGTTTGTAAGCAGGGTGGTCGTTCACCGGTATCGTGGAGGGAAAAGTAATGTAGGCAATCCACTTACCGTCTGGCGATAGATGCGGGAACCAGTTATTGTTTTCGTCGAATGTGAGTTGCTCAGGAGATGAGCCGTCGCGCTTCATACGCCACAGCTGCATCGAGCCCGACACGTTGCTATTATAGTAAATATGCTTGCCGTCAGGCGAGATCTCCGGGCCATCGGCAAGCGTTCCCTGACTGTTCGTCAGTTTTACCTCAGGGCCACCGTTGACAGGCATCTTGTAGATATCGTAATTCTTTCCGTCGCGCTGCGCGGTATAAACAACTTCCTTTCCGTCGGGTGACCAGCCATGCCAGTACGACGGAGTCTTTTCCGTGAGCAGGCGCGGTGTACCACCCGTGGCCGGAACCACGTATACCGTGGAACCCCCACCGGGAAGTCCGTCGCGATGGCTGCTGAGGGCAATCCATTTTCCATCGAACGACAACCCGTGATCGTTGTTGTTGCGCTTCACGTCACCCGTGCTTATCTCCTCCAGCGTACCGCCGCCAACCGGCAGTTTGTAAAGGGATCCTCCTTTGTTAATGATCAGAAACTTCCCGTCGCGCGACCAGTTTGGTGCTTCGAACCGCCCCGGTTCCTCATGGATGATCTTCCGTTTTCCCTCGAGCACGTTCATGATCTCCAGGCGACTGCCCAGAATAAATCCCTGACGATACGCGTTGTAGTCATCGGGCACGGGTTGATCGATGCGCACATTCCATACGCGTGCTTCTTCCACAACTTCCGGATTATGTGAACCGATAAAGAGCCCAACCATCAACTCATCTGGCATATCGTCGAGCGTAACGGCGCCCAGTTCCTGCATCGGCTCTCCCGGGTGGGCGCCGCGCATCACAATCTTCTTTCCCTGCCTTTCGAGTTGTATCGTGCGATAGTGATGCTTTGGGGTAAATACTTCGTCCTGAGGATCGCGCATGAAGGCACCCTTCAGACGTCGCCATTGCAACAGGGTGAGGCCATCGCCGTGCGTTACAGCACTGACATGCGCGGCATTGTCGTCGAGTGACTCCCGTACCATCCAGCCAATCTTCCGATGTGCATCGGTACCTGAACCCACGAATTCAAAGTCACCGGTGAGGATAAAATCTCCCTTGATCTTTTTATATGCAAAATGAAACTCGTCTCGTTCGAACCAGATGTTGTAACCGCTGCCGCGAAGGTTATAATGCTGATCGGTGGCGTCGAAGTCGGCGCTACCGGTAAGCTTGGGATGACCAATGTCCTTGTGATCCTGAAAAATACCGACGGGATTCTCCTGGGCCGAGACAGTACCGGCCACGAGCAATAAAATGAATACGATCGTTCTCATATTGGGGATTGCGTAGTTGGGCGAATGGAGTGAAATTATCGAAACGGCGCATGCCGCAGTTGGTTCACACTTGAATTTAGCCGTGCTTGAATTGATTTTTTTATGATAGGTTTAAAACGGGTTTCAATGAACGATTTTGTCACCTTATTTTTGACAACCGTGGTTGCCGGTAATATCACAGGAATACCTTTAAAGCTGGCTTCTGGCGCGGGCAACCATACTTGAACGGCATGCGATCTTTCCTCCGATTCCTTCTTTTGCGGCCGATCCTGTGGCTCACGTCGCGCGTCACGTCCGCGCCTGTACGCGATCGTGTGTTCGAGGCACTGACGGCGCTCAGGGAAAAATTGGAAAAGGATCCGGGTAAAAAGGGATTTATAATTCCCTTTCAACCCAACCAAAGTAAATTCGTGATCTTTTCAGATCATCATAAGGGAGCACGTAATGGCGCGGATGACTTTACCCTTGCTGAACCGAATTACCTGGGCGCGTTGAACTATTACGATCAGGCGCATTATCACCTCATTCTTTTAGGTGATTCGGAAGAACTCTGGGAGAACACGCTCATTCAGATCAAGAAATACAACCGTGCCGTTTTCGATAGCGAGGGCCGGTTCCTCAAGCGGTTCGCACTCACAAAAATATTTGGCAACCACGATCTCGACTGGGAAATCAATCCCCTGGCTGCCACCGAGCTACGCAAGATTTACGGTGGTGAACTCGTCGCGTTGGAGGGGGTTATCCTCCAGGGTGAAGTTGACAGGAAGCGTATTGAAATATTCTGCACCCACGGTCATCAGGGCGATGCACAAAGCGATGGCAATCTATTCAGCAAATTCTTTGTGTCTAACATCTGGGCGCCACTGCAGGCCTACCTGCGCATCAATCCCAACACACCCGCTTATAATCACTCGCTGAAAACGGCACACAACGCCATGATGCACGAGTGGGCATCCCAACAGAAGAACTTGATCTTAATCACAGGGCACACGCATCAACCCGTATTCGAATCATTGACGCATTTCGAACGGATTCAGCGAAGCGAAGACCCCACGGGGAAGGCTTTCGAGAACGTAAAGCCCACCTATTTCAACACGGGATGTTGTTGCTATGACGATGGGGACATCACCGGCATTGAAATTTCAGATGGAGAGATCCGGTTGATCAAATGGACACGCAAACAGGGTAAAACAGAACGCGTAGTCCTGGAACACGCCGACCTCGGAAAGTTAAGTGCCGCGCTCTGACCCGACCTGGTCGGAATACAAAACGCGGCACCTTATAGAGACCGGACTTGCCCGTTCACCACGCGCCGATACGATCCCGGATTATTTTGTTCAGGCCGACTAGTTTGCCTTCAAGCGTTTGGCCACTTCATCCCAATTAACCACATTCCAGAACGCCGTGATGTAGTCGGGTCGTCTGTTCTGATAGTTGAGGTAATAGGCGTGTTCCCATACGTCGAGGCCAAGGATCGGCGTTCCCTTTACCTCTGCAACATCCATCAACGGGTTGTCCTGGTTCGGCGTTGAGGTGATCTGGAGTTTCCCCGATCCGTCAGCGATCAGCCATGCCCACCCGGATCCAAACCGACCCGTTCCTGCTGCCGCGAATTTGGTTTTGAATTCGTCAAAGTTGCCAAAAGCCGCATTGATAGCGTCGGCAACGGCTCCGCTAGGCGCACCGCCGCCCTTTGGTCCCATGATCGTCCAGAAAAGGCTATGATTGAAATGTCCGCCACCATTGTTGCGAACAGGCGCCGGATACTTCGAAATGTTCTTGCAGATCTCTTCGATGCTCAGGCTCTCTTCTGGTTTGCCGGCTATCGCGTTGTTGAGGTTAGTTACATATGTATTGTGGTGCTTGCCATGGTGAATTTCCATGGTGCGTGCGTCAATATGCGGTTCAAGAGCATTGAATGCATACGGCAACGCCGGAAGTGTGAATGCCATAGTGAATAGTTATTTATAAGGTTGAACAATAAAATTAATTAACAATTGACAATTAACAATTAGGGAGCGGCTGTCCGCCACTATCTTTCGATTCGATGCGAATTGAGGTATGATGTGCGGAATCGCGCACAAATTCCTGTTTTCAATTCCTAATTGTATCCCTATAACCGCAAGAGGCTGCTTAAAATTCAACTCGTACGTCGTAGCAAAACTAGCCGCTTCTTTTGGTCCTTGATTTCTTCCGTCAATTTTGCAAAGACGTATTAGAACGGAAGGTCTTCAGACGAGGCGCTCTCAGTATAAAAAGGCTCCTGATCCGGCGGCGGAACGGCGCTACCTCCTCCTGCACCGATCTTGTCTACTTTCCAGGCGCGCGCTTCTGTGTACCAGCGGCCATTGTATTCACGGCTCTCCAGATCGACCGCTACATTCAGCAGATCGCCCACGGCAAGATTATATTGATCAACTTTTTCACCCCAAACCGAAAAACACACCTTCTTGGGATACTGACTTTGCGTTTCCAGAATGAACTCCTGTTTCTTCCAGGGACCCTTCTTACCCATGCCCGTCTGCAGCGCGAGCAGTTGAATTACTTTACCTTTTACTTCCATATGTCATTAATAGATTCGATTACTTATTTGTTCCTGATACTCTTGAAAAAACGATCAAGCAAGGCCTTGGCCTCTTCTCCGAACAGCCCCTTCACCACTTCCGTGCGCGGATGCAGCAACGGATTCTGAATCAGGCTATAGCCTCGCTGAACATCCGACGCGCCATATACCAACTTCTTCAATTGCGTCCAATGTAGCGCTCCTGCACACATCACGCACGGTTCGAGCGTCACATACAGGGTACATTCATTCAAGTACTTTGAGCCCAGATAGTTTGCCGCAGCGGTAACCGATAACATCTCGGCATGCGCCGTGGCATCAATCAGTTTCTCCGTAAGATTATGCCCACGCGCAATAACCCTGTTGCCGCCCACCACGACCGCTCCCACCGGAATCTCACCCTGTTCCAGGGCCTTGTTGGCTTCCTTGAGCGCTTCGCGCATAAAATACTCGTCAGTATATAGATCCAGGTCCATTTGCAGATTTGGTGATGTCGTGATTTGGTGATCAGGATTTCGACACAAAGCGTCGGTATTATATCTCCAAATCGTCAAATCACCAAATCTCTACTTGACTTTGACTCCTTTCATCATCGTGCGCGCAGTTGCCTGCCATTCGTCCTTGATCCGACGCGGACACGAAAAAGAAAATACCAGCGCCTGGCCCGGCTGAATGAGGTATTGTATGTACGTATACCGCAACACCGGCTCCCGAAGTTCTTCCTGCGATCGGTTGCCGTTCACGCGCGATTCGAACTCAAAGTAGATAAACTTTTTGCCCGATATTTCACGAACGCCCTCGTCGATCATTTCCACTTTGTCGAACATGTTCACCAAACCGGCTTTAAAGAATTCCTTTGCCAGTTCCACGTTGTCGTCGGGCCATTGCGTGGCGGAGATATTAACCATGAAATCGGCAACCCGCTCGTAGTTCGTGTAGGCAGCCAGTGGCGCCCGCACCGAGGGATATCGCTGGGTAGCGTCCATCTCGTCCATCGGCGTCCAATCCTTGGGCACCTGCACCGTGACGGTCTCGTTTATTTTTATTTTAGTCAGCTTATGCTGAGCAGACGCCACGAAAGACGCAATCATCAGCACGGAAGCCAAAATCCAACCAATACATTTAATTTTTACCATATAAGGCCCAAAGTCAAATATTCTTAAATTCGCGCCTGCCTTTTTGGCCGGCTCCAACAGTACCGATGAGAGGCCGGCCTTGCCAGGAGGCGCAAAATTAATTAAAACTCAGATGTTAAGAACTCACACGTGCGGTGAATTAAAGTTAGCCGATGCCGGTAAGCAAGTTACCCTTGCGGGATGGGTACAGCGGACGCGCGACAAGGGAAGTGTCATATGGTTGGATCTGCGCGATCGCTATGGCCTCACGCAGCTCATTTTCGAGGAAGGCAAGATCGACGCCACACTCATTGAAACCGCACGCTCCATGGGCCGCGAATACGTCATACAAGCGGAAGGAACGGTGGTAGAACGCCTTTCCAAGAACGATAAAATGGCAACGGGCGATATCGAGATCAGGGTTTCATCCCTTCAGATCCTCAATGCCGCTAAACTTCCTCCCTTTACCATCGAAGACGACACCGACGGTGGTGACGAGTTGCGCATGAAATACCGCTACCTGGATCTGCGGAGAAATCCGGTACGCGAAAGCCTTCAGCTTCGACACAAGATGGCCCAGCAGACCCGCGCATATCTCGATGGCCAGCAATTCATTGAGGTTGAAACGCCCGTACTCATCAAGTCCACGCCCGAGGGCGCGCGCGATTTCGTCGTGCCTTCACGTATTCATCACGGAGAATTTTACGCGCTTCCGCAGTCGCCTCAAACATTTAAACAGCTGCTGATGGTGTCAGGCTTCGACCGATACTACCAGATCGTGAAATGCTTCCGCGATGAGGACCTTCGCGCGGATCGTCAGCCTGAGTTTACACAGATCGACTGCGAGATGGCTTTCATTACGCAGGAAGATATTCTCAACACTTTCGAAGGACTTATCCGTCACTTGTTTAAGACGGTGAAAGGCATTGACCTCCCTTCGGTGCCCCGGATGCAGTACGACGACGCCATGGCCTTCTATGGGTCTGACAAACCCGACACGCGCTTCGAAATGAAGTTCGTCGAGATCACTTCATTGACGCGCGGCAAAAATTTCCCGGCGTTTGAAAATGCCGCGATCGTCGTTGGTATCAACGCAAAAGGTTGTTCCGAATACTCACGTAAACAAATCGATGAACTTACCGAGTTTGTAAAACGCCCTCAGGTAGGTGCAAAGGGCCTGGTGTATGTCCAGTACAGAACCGATGGTACCATCAAGTCGTCTATTGACAAGTTTTACAGCGCTGATGACCTGAAAGTTTGGCTGGATAAGTTCAACGCCGCTCCGGGTGATCTTGTGTTGCTGCTGGCCGGCGAGGAATATCAAACGCGCAGGCAGCTCAACGACCTGCGTCTGCTCATGGGCGATAAGCTCGGACTGCGCGACAAACAAAAGTTTTCCGCGTTGTGGGTATTGGACTTTCCGCTGCTTGAGTGGAGCGAAGAGACCAATCGCTATCACGCAATGCATCACCCATTCACATCGCCCAAGCGCGAAGACATGGCGTTGCTGGACACCGATCCTGGCAAGGTGCGCGCGAATGCCTACGATATGGTGATCAATGGCACGGAAGTCGGTGGCGGATCGATTCGTATACATGATCGTCCGACCCAGCAACTGATGTTCTCTCACCTGGGCTTCTCCGATGAAGAGGCGCGTAAGCAGTTTGGTTTCCTGATGGAAGCGTTTGAATATGGTGCGCCGCCACACGGAGGTATCGCTTTTGGATTCGACCGGCTCTGTTCAATTTTCGGAGGTGCTGATTCCATTCGCGATTTCATTGCGTTTCCGAAGAACAATGGCGGCCGCGACGTTATGATCGACACGCCTTCCACTATTTCCGACGAGCAATTGAAAGAACTGGGGTTGAAAGGTAAGCTTGTGTGAAGTCTTGCTAAAGGTGCCAAGAGAAGGAAGCAAGGAGCGCAAAGTATTTTTACCGCAAAAGGCACAAAGATGCAAAGTTCCGCTAAGGGTTTTTATTGTGCTTATAATAAAGCGAGAAGCCAGGTATTCGCCACTGTGAAATGCTGTTTAAAAAAACTTTGCGCAAACTTTGCGTCCTTGCGCCTCTGCGGTAAAAATACTTTGCGCTCTTCGCTTCCGATTCTGATCGCTGTTATGGCGACATTTTGCTTCATCGCACCCCTCCGACCTATCTTAGCTCAAACCATGAAAGTAGCAGCACCAGAATTCAAAATCCCCAATACGCTTGCCGAGTGGCAGACGAATCGGAAGGCGGTGCGTGATACGCTGATCAAACTCATGGGCGCCTTGCCCGCCCGTCCCAAAACGCCCCTCGTTCAAATCATCAGCCGCGAAGACAAGGGTAATTACTTCGAAGAGCGATTTACGTTTGACAACGGTGCCGGTGCAACCGTACCTGGCGTTGTGCTGATCCCCAAGGGACACCTGAGAAAGTATCCTGCCATTTATTATTGTCATTGGCACGGCGGCAATTATGACCTCGGCAAGCGCGAGCTGTTTACAACTCATCACACGCCACAAATACCGGCCGATGTCCTGACGCAGATGGGCTTCCTCGTCGTGGCCATAGATGCCTATTGCTTTGGAGAAAGAAGCGGTAACGGTCCTGGAGGTACGAATGAAAAAGGAGGCGCCGAAGAACTCTCCACCTCGAAACGTGAACTTTGGCTCGGGCGATCGCTGTGGAGCATGATGATACACGACGACCGTATGGCCATTGACTATTTGTTTACGCGACCCGATGTAGACGTGTCGCGCGTGGCGGTAACCGGCATCAGTATGGGAGCTACGCGCACGTGGTGGCTGATGGCACTCGATGAACGATTAAAGACGGGCGTGGCCGTGGGCTGTATGACGCGCTACGAAGATCTCATTGCCGCGCAACAACTGAAGGCCCATGGCATCTATTATTTTGTACCAGGCATGCTCAATCATTTTGATACCGAGGCGATCATCAGCCTGGCGGCGCCGCGACCCATGTTATTCATGACGGGCGACGAAGATAGTGGCTCTCCCGTCGAGGGCATCTACCGGATCGAAAAGGTCGCCAAACGCGCGTATCAGTTATACGGTGCGGAAGGGTCATTTGTGAACGTTGTCTATCCGCACACGGGACACGTGTATACGGCGGATATGTGGGAGCGCATGACGCGGTGGATGATGACGCAGCTCAAATAATAAATCAGGACACAATGGTTGTTACAATAGGGATACCGTTGGACGAGAATTCGTCTTTCCTGCGCGGTCCGGCCGAGGCACCGGATGGCGTGCCAACTGGTGGGTGCAGACATTGTCGAGCTAAATCCCACACGAGATGTTCAAGGGATGACCGCCATGGTAGCTGCCAAGTGCTACAAAGAATTGCTGGCGCGTCTGCTCATGTCCTGACACAGTGGCAAACGGTAACAGGCCCGGCGAATCGAGTTTTTAAGGAGACCACCCGTTTCCTTTTGTAAATAATCGTGACTAACATTCGGGCATATTTGTTTCATGCGCCACATACTCATTTTTTGCCTGGGCCTTACCATCATTCTTGCGTGCAATCGGCGGCCGGCCGTCGAATACGACGTGATCATCCGAAATGGAACCTTGTACGATGGACTGGGCAAGCCTGGCGTAAAGGGTGACATCGCGCTGATGCACGACACCATTGCGGCTATGGGTGATCTGCGCGATGCAAAGGGCAAAAATGAAATAGACGCCTCAGGTCTGGTCGTAGCGCCGGGATTTATCAACATGCTGAGTTGGGCCGATCGCAGTCTACTGCTCGATGGCACGTCCATGAGCGACATCAAGCAAGGCGTGACACTCGAGGTTTTTGGCGAAGGATGGAGCCCTGGCCCCACGAAGCGAAAGCCCGGGAGCAAGCCTGTGGACAGTCTTTGGACAACGTTGGGAGGCTACTTCAGATTCCTTGAAAAGAAAGGAATTTCTCCTAATGCTGCGTCATTTGTAGGAGCCACTTCCATCAGGATATACGAGCTGGGTCATGACAAACGGGCTCCTAATGCTGAAGAACTGAATCGCATGAAGGCACACGTGCGCCTGGCCATGGAAGAAGGCGCGATGGGGCTTGGCTCGTCGCTCATTTATGCGCCCGCCGATTATGCGTCCACCGACGAATTGATCGAGCTTGCGCGTGTAGCCGCAGCGTATGGTGGCATGTACACCACACACATGCGAAGCGAAGGGGATTTCATGCTGAAGGCCCTGAACGAAACTTTTACCATTGCGCGTGAAGCAAAAATTCCAACCGAAATCTATCACCTTAAAATTAACATCGCGCGAAACTGGAACAAGATCGACACGGTGCTGAACAAGATAGACAGCGCCCGCCGCGCGGGATTGAAGATTACGGCGAACAACTATCCCTACATCGCCAGCGCGACAGGACTCACCGCGCGACTGCCGAATTGGGTGCAGGAAGGTGGCGCCGCCGAAATGCGAAAACGCCTCCGTAATCCCACCATCAGAAAAAAGGTGCTGTACGAAATGCGCATGGGGATTCCCTACAAGAACTCAGACGCAAAAGACGTTCAGTTGCTTGGCTTTCGTCTCGACTCGCTGAACAAGAAATATCGTGGGAAGCGCCTCGACGAGGTGGCGGTCATGCATGGAAAAGATGCCGATGAAACGGTGATTGATCTCGTGATGCGGGACAAATCCACCATTGCCGCTGTCTACTATCAGCAGTCTGAGGAGAACATCAGGCGCATCATTCAGCAGCCATATGTGAGTTTCGGATCGGATGGTGCTTCGATGTCGGAGGCAAAAATATTTGACGACTGGGGTACGCATCCCCGCGCTTACGGCACCTTTGCCCGCGTGCTGGGGAAGTACGTGCGCGATGAAAAACTGTTCACACTGGAAGAAGCCGTGAGGCGCCTCACGTCGCTCCCGGCTGGCAATCTTCGCCTCA
>DATHKA010000091.1:0-9178 GCA_035489615.1 Chryseolinea sp. | reverse complement strand
AATGCATTCCTAAAGATACTAAAACGCCTAGCTGCTGCGTGAATTCGCTTTATCTTCAGGCCGCAGCCTCGTAAAAAAAGTGGGGATAGGAAATTGTGAATGTTCGCCAGGGCGAAACTGCGAAACGCCGAATCCCGTTATGGTTCATTTGCACAATATTCGCTAATTTGATAAACATGAAGAAGGCCCTGTTCAAGACACTGGCACATCTGAATAAACGCTTCCTGCCGCGTTACAGTAAGCGGGACATCAACAATCTTTCGAAAGTTGATAAGGCGCTGATTGCCTACCGCTACTGGGTGACCATTCACGCGCTGGATAGCTAAGCTAAATGTAAGAATGAGCGTCATGAATTATCGGTCCGATAAGGCAGACAACAGGCTACGTCACTTTTCATACAGGTACTCAGGGTCGAGTTCGAAGTCGTCGTAGCGCGTGAGATTATTTTGCTGAATCACCGTCTTCAATTGTCGCGTGTAGGCGCCGCGGCGCTCGGAAAAATTCTTCAGGTATGGCAGCAAGACAAATGGATCGGAAGTCTGCCCGCGCGCCTTGCGGAGTCCATGGAACGCATGCGAAGTGGACAGTATGTCAAAGTAGCCAACGATGGACCCCGACATGTCGGTGTAGGACCGCAGCCAGATGGTTCGTTTTCCACGGGTCTCCCCGGCAGCAATGCGGGGCTCATTCGAATTGAATGACCAGATTCCAAACAGATTGTTTCCCTCAAGAAAAATGCGCGACTGGCCCCAGCCACTTTCGACCGCCGCTTGCGCCAGGATCACCGAATTAGGTAATGTGCCTATCTTCGACAACAACTCCTTCATATTGCCACCTTTAAATCGCCCGACCGCAGAACGGAATAGCGCACTGTCCGCGTGATCCCAATGGCGCGTGTGCTCGAGTCTTTTCAACTGCAACCGGAACATACTCAATTCATGCTTGGCGACGAGTATTGCGGGAAGAACGGCACTGATAAAGGTCCTCTTTGCTTCTTCCGTTGGCAGTGACGCCAGCCCGTCGAGATGGGTGTACAGTATGGGGCGCACATAGTGATCCGATACCGGCAATACTTGTTTGATGGTGGTGACGCGCACCTTCTCTGCGCGAATGCCATACGTGTAGCCACCTAAGTAGTGATCGGAAGCCCACAACAAGGCGATGCCTCCCAGCACAATCATATAGGGAAGAATTCGATTCACGCCCGTGGGTAAATTGCCACAAACACAGCCATGCAAAAAATACTGATCATGGAGTTTCGAACGTTTTGTTGTCAATCATCTCGTTGATTTCGATGTCTTTTACGGTAATCGTCAAGATCTCCTGGGCGTCCGCCTCGCAAACAGTTTTGAACGGAAGCATCACACCCGCGACGTTGCGATAGTCGCTGTAGTAGATGTTTAGGACAGCGCCTCCGAGTTCAGGATTCTTCGCCTTTGCCTCCTTCATCAACAAGGCAGACGATTGGTGATCAAAATAATACTTCTCCGTTTCTCCGGACTTACGCGTCAGGACGATCACGTAGCATTTTCGGTCAATCACCGTATCCTCGCCATGAAGCGAAATGGTGTGACCCTTGCGCTTGTAGTTGATAAAGACGTTTTCCAGTTCGACGTCTGCTTCATTGGCCATGGCGCGAGCCGCTGTCCCCTCGAGCGGTGTAGGCCGCGTTTCGTTCTTAAACGCGTCGATCTTCCACCCCTTTCCTGCCGAGTACGCCTGGGAATAGTATTTACCGTTGTATGGAACGATTAATTTGTAACTGTCGGGAACGCGGGAATAGGTGGTGAATGGAAAAGGCATTCCACCGTAGTTGTATTCGCCACTCGATACAATCGTGTTGATAGTCTTCCAGACCTTTGTGCCACCGGTGTAAGCAATATACTTTGACACGATGTCATCAGCCGTCTGCGCCACAGACAGCAGGGGTAGTGCGGATAACAGCAGCACAACAAGAGAATTCCTGGTTTTCATATTTATAGTTTCTTACTTTAATCGTAGTTCTATGTCAAGTTGCATGATAATTTCCGTAAGGCAAGTTAATAGCTATCCCGTCGTGCCGATAGGACAACACTCAGGTTCGCCAAGGACATCCAACACAAACGGAGTTTCGCGGAGCTTTTGAGCTCTTGGCTTTAATTTAAAGTGATCTTCCTTGTAGATAGTTTCTGGAAATGTTACTCTTCAACCACCGCGACGGCCCATCACTTCCAATCCCACAATACAATCTGCCACGTTACTCCATCAGGCGCCGTGTATTGCTTGATCGTTTCAAAACCAACCCGTCGATGAGCACGAATAGAGCGCGTATTTGCGGTGTCTATTTCTGTGATCACATACGGGTATTTATCGCGAAAGCATCGCGCGTAATGCCGGTAGATTTCGTCGAACACGCCCTGACCCCGATAGGATTTATCAACACATGCCTGTCCTACAACGATGTAGCTGGACGCCACTAGCGGTCGGCCCGCGTACACAATGGACGCGATGGTGTCGAACATCGGAACCAGCACAGGAATATCGTTTCTCGACGCCCAGGTCATAGCAAGCAGGTAAGCAACCACGCGTTCATCATCGACGGCAATAACGTGACGCTCGAAGGCGTTCATTTTTCGCAAATCCTCGATAGTGTGCAGCACCGTTACGAAGCCCTGACTTCGAAGCTCCGATTCGTCGAGATTCCTGGCCAGGTTTTGCCGTTGCAGGTCGAGAATGCCTTGAAGGTGTTGATCACTGCCTGCAGTTGTGTATTGAATCATGTGCTATTCGTACGAGTGAATTTCGTCTGGACCTCCTGATAGATCACCTTTGATCCATGCAGAAATACTATTTAGACCGGTTCACCTTTGTTTGTTCGAGGCGCATCACGGCGGCCATGGTCTCAATGCCTTCCCACAGATATTGCAGCATCACATTTTCATTCTCCGCGTGTTGATTGTTGTCATAATTAACAACGGGTATTGTGATGGGTTTGGTATTGAGATACTGTTCAAATAAAAACAACGGCAGGCTTCCGCCCAATGACGGAACGGCGATCACAGGATCGACCACTGTTGTACCCACGGCGTCTACGACACGGGCCGCTAAGGGTAGGTCCATGGGAGTGCGCTGGGCATTGTAACCACGCCCTCTTTTTGTCAGTGTTGCGATCAACGGATAGGATATTCGCTCTTCATCGGTCGGCTGACGATCCAGCACCTTGTACCCCTTCGATTCCACGTGGGCAACAACTTTGGCTATCTGTCGATCCACGTCATTGCCGAGCACCAGGCGAAGGTCCAGGACCGCGTTGGCTTCTGTTGGAATCACGTTGGCAGCCAGGGCACCTACGTTCCCGCTTTGCATCCCGTTGATGTTTAACGTGGGAAGGGTCATCAGCTCCATCAACGACTTTCCGTCGCCATCCGGCTTCGACAAGGCGAGATCCCTCTTAAGGTCCTCCTCAACCGGCGGTATCGCCGCCATAGCCTTGCGCTCCGGCTCGGTGAGTGGCGTCACATCGTCATAGAAACCTTTGATGGTCACCATCCCGTTATCATCTTTCATGCTAGCCAATAGTTGGGCCAGGCGCATGGCCGGATTAGGTGCCCAGTTGCCATAGTTCCCGCTGTGGAGCGGCCGCTTCGATCCATACACGGTGAGGTCAACGTTCACATCTCCCCGTACACCAAACAGTACCTGTTTGCGTCCTGATATGTGCCGGGGCCCGTCGCAGATTACCCACAGGTCGGCTTGCAGAATTGACCGGCTATTCTGAAAAATCTCATCGAGATGTACAGAGCCAGCCTCCTCTTCGCCTTCAAAGAAAAACTTGAGATTAACCGTAGGACGAAGCTTGTTCTTCACAATCGCCTCGTATGCTGCAATGATGGCAAATACGCCCGCCTTGTCGTCTGCCGAACTGCGGCCGTACAGCCGCCACGTGGGATCGATGGATTGATTCGCCGCTGGAAAGGCGACCGGGGTTCCCCCCTGATCCAGCCGCTTTGAGTATAGCGCTGGGGTAAAAGGAGACAGGCCTTCAGCCCATTGTTGTGGATTGACCGGCTGTCCATCGTAATGGGCATAAAATGCCAACGTGGTCCGGGCGCCGGGCGTATTCACCTCGCCGTAAACAACTGGGGCGCTACCCGCTTTTCCAGATCTGAGCAGCGTAGTCTTGATCCCGCGCTTGTGCATCATCTCGCTGATAAATGCCGCGTTGCGTTCCATGTTCACCGAGTCACCCAACACATTGGGAATAGAAACCAGTTCGACATATTCCTGTAGCCACGCCTGCTGCGTGGACGGAGCATACACGTACTTCCGGATCTGCGCGACACCGGCAGTCGCCGACAAAAAAAACAGTACGATGGGGAAATTCATTTTCATAGGCCTCCCTCAAATAACTAAAACGGGCGAATGCAGGCAACTTTTGTTTCAATTTCCGAAAATTGCAGTCGCCCCTGCCGTATCCGAATGGTATATTCACGGCTTCGATAGTAATGCTGCAGAACTACCTGAAAATCGCTCTTCGCTTCATGATGCGGCAAAAGGGATTTTCCGTCATCAATCTTGCCGGGTTGACCATCGGAATAACCTGCACCCTGCTCATCGTACTTTTCATCCAGGATGAACTGAACTATGAGAACTTTCACCGAGACCGTGAACGGATCTACCGCCTGGGATTCAGAGGAAAGCTCGAGGGAAAGGAACTCAATAGCGCCCAGACGGGAACGCCGGTGTCCAAGGCTCTCCAAAAGGATATCCCTCAAATTGAGAGTGCCCTGCGTATTGCCAGTTGGGCAACCTTCCCGGTTCGCTACGAGGATATAGCCTTCACAGAAGAGAAAATGCTCCTGGCGGATTCCAATTTTTTCAACTTTTTCACCTTCGGGCTCATTCAAGGACACCCCGACTCGGTCCTTAGCCAGAGTGGTAGGATCGTCATCACGCAGTCGGCGGCTAAAAAGTATTTTGGCTACGAAGGTTTTGGAGAGAGTCCCGTTGGCAAGGTTCTGATGCTCGCGCAGGGCTATCCCGTGAAGGTAAGTGGCATTGCTGCGGATCCGCCACGCAATTCACACTTTCGATTTACCATGGTGCTGTCGTTGAACACCTGGGTCGACGTTCACGCCGGCGACTGGATTACGGGACGGGTCCTTACGTACTTCAAGTTAAAGCCGGGATCGTCCATTGCCGCGGTAAATGAAGCCCTGCCCGGATTCATTGAACACCACCTTCGAAGAGACCTGAATCAGCTCAAAAATATGAGCATGGCTGAATTCAGATCTCTGGGTAACAGCCTGGAGTTCTTTTCTCAGCCTTTGGCTGATATTCACCTCAGGTCACAACTCAGCGATGAAATGGAGGGAAACAGCGATATCCAGTATGTCTTCATCTTCGGTTCGGTCGCTGTGTTGATTACCCTCCTCGCCTGTATCAACTTTATGAATTTGTCTACGGCGCGTTCCGCCACTCGCGCAAAGGAGATCGGGGTTCGAAAATCGGTGGGCGCGCAATATCACAGGCTGATCTTTCAGTTCCTGCTCGAGTCGTACGTGTACGTCATTGCCGCGGTGCTCCTGTCATTGTTTCTCGTAATGGTTTTTCTACCCGTCCTCAATATCGCCACCGCCAAAGAGATCCACGTCGGAGAGTTATTCAAGGCGCCTTTTGTGGCCGGAGGTATTGCATTTACCACCCTGGTGGGCTTGCTGGCTGGCAGCTATCCCGCTTTTTACCTCACACATTTCAATCCGGTGGAAGTACTGAAGGGCGAACTGCGCGCCAAGCTCCGCAGCTACGGGATTCGCAATACGCTCGTGGTCGTCCAGTTCGTGATCTCCACCGTGCTGATCATCGCCACCATGGTGATATATCTGCAGCTGCAGTTTGTTCAGCGGGCCGACATCGGCTTCGACAAAAGCAACATCCTCAACCTGCTACACACCAAGAACCTCGACAAGAATGGCAAGGATTTCAAACGCGACCTGATGCAATTCCCGGGAATCAGTTCGGCGAGTTATTGTAACCGGCTACCGCCGAATGTCGAGTGGAAATCGGTGTTTAGGGAGTCCGATTCCACCCGGGAATATTTCATGTCGGTGTATGAGATGGATGCCGATCACCTGGAGACGATGCGCTATGCCATGACGAAGGGCCGATTCTTTTCGGCGGTTCAACGCGGTGACACGGCAATGATCATTCTCAATGAAACAGCGGCCAAGGCGCTCCATATGGAAGACTTCGAAGGAAGGACAATCGTGACGAACTACGATCACGACGGCAGGAAACGGAAAGTTATTGGAATCATGCGCGACTTCAATTTTCTGTCTTTTCGTGAACCTGTGCAGCCGCTGGCGGTAGTACTGGGACCGGAGCCGAACTGGGAGATGGCCATACGAATCACGCGTGGCAACATCGATGAAAAGGTCTCGCTGATCGAGTCTTTCTGGAAAAAGTACGCGCCCAATGCGCCCTTCGAGTATACGTTCCTCGACAAGAACTTCGTGGCAAAACACCATGCCGAGCAAAGGCTCGGCAGCCTTTCAGCCGTGTTCTCGGGCTTGGTGATCTTCATCGCCTGCCTCGGACTCTTTGGCCTTGCCGCATTTACGGCAGATCAGCGCACGAAGGAGATCGGTATCAGGAAGGTGATGGGCGCCAGCGTAAACGATATCGTGATCATGATTAATAAGGACTTCCTGAGGCCTGTAATATTTGCTAACATTATTGCCTGGCCGTTGGCCGGATGGTTGATGTATCTTTGGATCCGTCAGTTTGCCTACCACATCAGTTTTCCGTGGTGGGTTTTTGTGCTGGCTACGTTCGTTTCCATGATCATTGCATTCGTTTCCGTAAGCCTCCAATCCCGGAAAGCCGCTATTGGCAACCCGGTGGATTCTCTGCGAAATGAATGAGCGTGGGGAGCAGCACACCAGTCTGAAGACTGGCGCTATCACTGAAGACTGGCGCAATAACTGAAGACTGGTGCTATAACTGAAGACTGGTGCTATAACTGGTGCCCTAAAGAATACTCGTGCCGGGATAATAGCAAACGCAACCTTTCGTTACATATTTCAGTCTTAATACGTAGGCAGCACAGCCCGACTCGAAAGTTTATTTTTTAGACGCATAGGGGGATGACACTAATCGGTTGTCTCACTTAAAAAAAGAAAGACCCCATGAATACCTCGTTAAGAAATCTGATAGCAGCAATCGTGGTCGTGGCATCCGCGAGCCACTTATCGGCGCAGGAAATTTCCAAGCCACTGAAGTCATTTCGCAAAATCGTTGTATCGCCACGCGTGAACCTGATCCTGGAAAAGGGTGATCAGGAAAGCATTCGTCTCGTGTACGACCATGTTACCCCCGACAAGATCAATATTGAGGTGAATCATCAAACGCTTCGGATCTACCTGGACGACGCCAAGGTGACTGAACGTCAGGAGCAGTTTTCGGTGCATCCTACGCAAAGGCGAAGTATCTATCATGACGTGACCATCACCGCGTATGTTACCTACCGCGACATCGAGCACCTGGAAGTACGGGGCAACCAGGAGATTACCTGCAACAGTCCAATACTGGCGGAACGTTTTACATTGAGGGCATATGGGGAAAATGACATCAAACTGGCGTCGGTAAAGGCCGACTATATGCGGACTAGCTTGTTTGGAGGAAATGACCTGTACATTCAGGGTGGTAAAGCTGAATTTCAGAAGTACAAGCTTTTTGGAGAAAACAAGATCGACGCGCAAGCCATGAAGAGCTACTCAGCCATTGCCAACTCTTTTGGTGAAAGTCGCCTGAAGCTGGCAACGGAGGACAACCTGAAAGTGAATGCGTTTGGGGAGTCGGAGATCGAATACTTTGGTGATGCCAGCGTGAACAAAGGACTGATCTTTGGGGAAACTCAAATACACAAATTAGTATCAATTCGTTAGTCCTGAGTATTGAGTGGTGATGCTTGGCAGTTGGTACGATGTAGTGAGATTCGGTTAGCTAATCGCTACATTTACCACCAACTCCTCAAGACTAACGACTAAATACTAAATACTACTTGTGAGTTATCCTATTGGGGAGGTGATCCCGTCTATCAAGGCCCTGCTCATGGAGAACAACCGACTTATCCTGCAGGCACCTCCCGGAGCCGGCAAGAGCACCATTCTTCCCTGGCAGTTATTGAACGAACCCTGGTTGGCAGGAAAGAAAATCATCATGCTGGAGCCGCGGCGGATAGCCACGAAATCGGTTGCCGTACGCATGTCAGACTTGCTGTCGGAAAAGGTTGGCCAAACAATTGGTTACCGCATCCGATTCGAGCAGGTTGTAAGTCGGGCAACGCGCTGTGAAGTTGTCACCGAAGGAATACTGACGCGTATGATTCAGGACGACAACGCCCTGGAAGATGTTGGCCTGGTGATCTTTGACGAATTCCATGAACGCAGTCTGCATGCTGATCTCGCGCTTGCGTTATGTTGCGAAATACAACAGATCGTGCGCCCAGATTTGCGCATAATCGTCATGTCGGCCACACTCGATACGGCCAACGTGTCGGCTATGCTCAAGGACGCACCCACGATAACCAGCACCGGAAGGCAGTTTCCGGTTGTGGTAAAATACGTGGCGATGGAAAAGGACTTGCCGCTTGTTACCGCTGTGGCACGGGCGGTTCGTCGCGCGCTGACAGAACAAAAAGGCGATCTCCTCGTGTTCCTGCCTGGTGCCGGTGAGATCGCGCGTGTACAGGGAGCGTTGGAACAGGATGGCGTGGATGCCCGGGTGCATGCCCTGTATGGTGCGCTTCCGTTCGACAAACAACAAGAGGCCATTCTTCCTGATCGGTCCGGAAATAGAAAAATCGTGCTGGCTACGTCGATTGCCGAAACGTCTTTGACCATACAGGGCATCACCACCGTCGTTGATTCAGGCTATTCAAGGGTACCCAGATTTGATCCGCGCAGTGGATTAACGCGTCTCGATACCGTACGGGTTACCAAGGATGCCGCCGACCAGCGCGCCGGACGTTCGGGGCGCCTCGGGCCGGGCGTTTGCTATCGCCTTTGGAGCGAGCCGGTACAGCATATGCTTCTGCCCTCTCGCCAACCGGAGATACTGGAAGCAGACCTCGCCCCGCTTCTGCTCGAACTGTTTAATTGGGGGATTACCAACGCTGAGGCTATTGGCTGGGTTACTG
>DATHKA010000090.1:0-14739 GCA_035489615.1 Chryseolinea sp. | reverse complement strand
CTAATGATCCCGATCACCTCGCCGGATTTCTACGGCAAACATGATGTGCTTCTCGCCGAATTAAAGAGTACTGGTGTGGTGTTAGAGATGGCGGAATCATCAGGCGCACCGACAGAAATCCAGTACACCAACGGTGGTTTTGACTGGATGGGAAAGGACCCGGCATTTATACCTGAATGGGCGAACGTGACAGTAACACCCGAATATGGCAAGACGCTAGGCTGGCAGTTCATGGACGGCCGCGATTTTTCAAGAGAGATGGCCAGTGATTCGGCCGGTTTTGTGATCAATGAAGCCGCGGCAAAATTGCTGGGCTTTGGAAATCCTGTAGGCGAGACGATCCGATGGCAGGGCGGATGGCGAACCAAATATTCCAGCTTTACCGTGATCGGCGTCATCAAAGATATGGTGATGAAATCACCGTATGCACCTCCTGTACCCACGGTCTTCTTCCTGGGCAAGTATGGAACAAGCTGTATCAACATCCGCATCAATCCAAACGCTAGTACCGCCGAGGCGCTTCCAAAGATCGAAGCGGTCTTTAAAAAAGTAATTCCTTCCGCCCTTTTCGATTACAAATTTGCAGACCAGGAATATGCATCAAAATTTATGGCGGAAGAACGTGTTGGAAAACTATCCTCTGTTTTTGCTGTGCTGGCCATACTTATCAGTTGCCTGGGGTTATTCGGTCTCGCATCCTTTGTTGCCGAGCAACGCACCAAAGAAATTGGAATCCGTAAAGTAGTGGGTGCTTCAGTTCTCAATATTTGGAAAATGTTGTCAATGGATTTTGTTGTGCTGGTAGCCATCGCCTGTCTCATCGCCATTCCGATAGCGTATTATTTTATAGCAGCATGGTTGAAGCAGTATGAATACCGGACCGAAATCTCCTGGTGGATATTTGCTGCGACTAGTCTAACGGCATTAGTGATTACTTTGATGACGGTAAGCTATCAGGCCATAAAAGCCGCCCTGATGAAGCCGGTGAATAGTTTACGATCTGAGTAATAACTTCGCGGTTGACTTCTGTCTGCCCGGCGACGGTACAGCTGAATTTTAAACTATACTCTCCTTTTGACGGGACAACAGGCTAAAAGGAGCTTAAATGACGAAGGCCCTTAATCCAACAATTTCCTCACCACGGAAGCGCCAGATGTCGCAGTATGCGTTACAGGTCTCCTTCCCATCCCTATCCTTCACAGTCACTTCACCCGTTGCTACCAGGAAATCGCCCTCGGCAATCAAGTTCGTGACCGTAACCATGGGTGGCTCGATGTACGTCTCTTTCATCCATTGACGAACAGCTTCTCTTCCTTTAAGTACTGTGCCGCCCACAAATGTCCATTCTGTATCTTCGGCGCAGAGCGAGATGAAACCTTCGTAGTCACCTTCGGCGATAGCCGCGTTTCCCTTCTTTAAAATTACTTTGTTTCTATCCCACATAAATATTTTCTAATCCCTAAACGTTAGAAAGCAATTTTGTCCGCTCTTCCATCAGGTCGATGATCTTTTTGAGATACTCAATCTCCTTGCGCGCCAATCGTAGTTCATTCCGGCAGGTTTCAAGTTCATGCTCCAACGCTGGTAGTGTACTATTCAATGCGACCGGCAGATCACTAACCACGTCAAGTCCCTGATTATCGAAATGCTGAAAAAAATTATAATTGAGCACCGACGAGACCTTAATCAAAAGATCGGTTTCAATCGAGTCTTTCTCAAAGATGCGATAAACATTCTGTCGGGCCATTCCCAGGTCTTCGGCGAAATCTTTCAACTTCATTTTGCGCGAGACGAGGATCTTTTTAATGACCTCTCCAATGATGACTTGCATGATCCAATAATTAACGGTAATCAAAGTTATCAATAATGATTACCCTTCACAATCTTATCGCAATATTTCACTGGAATTAGTATCATTTTTGAGATCATCATCTTATAAGTCTGTTTTTTACCCAACCGCAATCGATTTATCTACCTTTACTATAATTCATAGCTCAAATCATAAGCCATAATTATATTTTATTGCTATTTATTCTGAATATAGGGTTAAATTGTGTACGGAATTGACTGCAATGAATGGCCTTATAGTCAATTTGTGTAAATGATTTTATTCATAAAAGAATAAATTTAATCACATATAGGAATAAAATTCAATACACGTGGACCTGACTGCGACAGTAACGGAACTCAAGACAATATGGCAAGACGACTATTTCACGATTTGTCTTGATGAGGATGACCGGATGATGTTTTATAAAATACACGGCTATCCGAGGAGCAGTGACCAGATAAGGCAAGGGCATGATGAGCTTTACCGGATTGCCCGCGAAATGCACAGAAAGTGCACCATCAGATACCTCATCGCCGATCTGACTGACGCGAAGATCCTCCTGATATCCGACATCCGCTTTATCGGCACAGTTTCATATCCACGTCTTGCAAAAACCGGCATACGAAAACTCGCCATACTTTTGAAGGATGACTTTCACGTCAAAATGAATGTTCAGAAAACGCTCACCTGTATGAAGTCAAACGTATTTCAGCAAGTAAAACTCTATCCGTCAGTTGAACCGGCCTTAGCATGGTTCAGGATGTATCCATAGCTCTCCCAAATACCAACCCAATAAATTAATGACCAGGAATGAATAAAGTATTTGCATTGACAATTTGTGTTTTATTGCTGGTACAGGTCTCTTGCCGGAAAGACACAGACACGAATGGCAAGAACCTGACGTTGGGCTTTATTTATGTCGGAGGTAAGGATGATTACGGCTATAACCAGGCTCATGCTGAAGGTGCGGCGTCACTGAAAAAAATTCCGGGTGTGAAACTGTACGAAGAAGAAAACGTGCCTGAAACGATCGAAGTTCAGAAGACCATGGAGTCGATGATCAATCTCGACGGCGCCCGCCTGATGTTCCCTGTTTGTTTTGGATACTTTGATCCACACATTCTCGCCATGGCCGAAAAATATCCGGATGTGTTCTTTCTACACTGTGGCGGTCTTTACGATTCAACCAAGCATCCCAAAAACATAGGCAGTTACTTCGCTTATATTGATGAAGCCGTTCATGTGTCGGGAATAGTAGCCGGCTACACGACAAAGACCAAGAAGTTGGGTTTTGTAGCTGCAAAGCCCATTCCGCAGGTGCTTCGGAACATTAACGCCTATACCCTTGGGGCGCGTTCTGTAGATCCTTCAATCACCGTAACTGTCATCTTCACCGGCGACTGGTTCCTTCCGGTCAAAGAAGCTGAAGCTGTGAACAGCCTTGTTGATCAGGGTGTCGATGTTATCACTGGCCATCTGAACAGCCCGAAGGTACTTATTGAAACCGCCGAAAAACGCGGCGTGTACTCCACGGGTTATCACACAAACCAATCAGTACTAGCGCCAAAAGGATTTCTAACGGGTGCTGTGTGGAACTGGCCGAAGCTCTATTCAAAGTTTCTTCAGGACTTCAGTGAAGGAAAGGATCTTTCCGGACTTCACAGGCTGGGAATGAAAGACAGCGTGGTGATGGTAGCACCGTATGGCCCGGCTGTTTCGGAAGATGCGAAGAAGCGTGCGGATGACGTAAAAAAAGCATTGATGTCCAACGAAGGGTATGTCATCTTTAAAGGTCCCCTCACATCAAATACAGGGCGTATGATACTGAAATATGGAGAGAGTCTAAAACAAACCGATATTATACTCGAGCGGATGGATTACCTCGTCGACGGCGTGATCGGGACGATACCAGCACAACAGGCGAAACTCTCAAAGTAAAAACGGACTCCGATGTCAAAGGATCATTCCGGATTGTCCGCCTTGATAAATACCGGATCAGCACTTGCCGTGAGCCTGATCCTTTTTGGAATTTTCCTGTTGACTATTGGCGCAAATCCAATCGACGTGTTTGGTTACATGGTTGAAGGGTCAGTCGGATCCTCATTTTCAATCCAGAATACTATTCTCATGGCAAGCCCGCTGCTGCTCGTCTCATTTTGTACTGCCCTGCCTGCCAAGCTTGGAATGGGCGTTATCGGAAATGAGGGCGCGCTTGTTATGGGAGGGCTCGTCACGGCAGCCACGGGTGTCGTGATGGCTGATGCGTCCTATTGGACAACTATGATAACGATGTTCATCGTTGCCTTTACAACGGGTGGTCTATGGATCGGTTTCATCGGGTACCTTAAACATTATTTGGGCGTCAACGAAACAATCGTAGGCCTTCTGCTGAACTATATCGCAATCGCCATCATGAACCATCTCGTTGAGGGAGCGTTGCGGGATCCTGAAAGTCTTAACAAACCTTCCACGTTCCACATTGGAATGAACAAAATGATCGCCCTGATTCCGGGAACGGACCTTTACTACGGAATGATCATCGGACCCGTAATCGCTTTAATCATGTTCTTCCTCTATCATTTTACAACATTTGGCTTCGCGGTCAGGATCATCGGTGGAAATAAAAACACCGCCCGCCTGGCGGGACTGAATATCGGCATGATCACGTTGATCACGTTCTTCCTTGCCGGTGGTATCTCAGCACTCGCTGGTATGATTGAAGTTGCCGCTATTCACGGCCGGGCAAACATGTCGCTAATCGTTGGTTATGGATACACCGGCATTCTTGTATCGTTTCTTGCAAGACACAACCCACTGTATATAATACCCACAGCATTACTGTTTGGAGCGCTGAACGCCAGCAACGGACTTATCCAGCGCCGTTGTGAGTTGCCGGATGCAACGATGGTTGTTCTTCAAGGAATTATTTTCGTGACGATTATTGCCTGGGACGCAGTACGAAACCGGTCGTGGAATATCAAAAATCTATCCTTGTTTCCGCGATGAAAATAGACATCGGCCTACTGATCCTTGCCATTATAGGGGGCGCTTTCCGCGTCAGCACACCTTTCCTGTTTGTAAGCCTAGGAGAATGTATCACTGAGAAAGCCGGGCGGGTTAATCTTGGACATGAAGGAAGTCTTATCATAGGAGCGATGTCTGGCTACGGCGCGTCACTGTATTCCGGTTCCCCGTGGATCGGAGTCTTTGTTGCCGGAATGTCCGGCTCCCTCTTCGGGCTTTTCCATGGATGGATCTGCAACAAACGAGGAGTTAACCATACGGCTATGGGCATTGCATTGATGATGCTCGGAACCGGCCTCGCCTTTTTCCTCGGCAAAGGTCTCATACGACCGACAGCACCACGTTTGGGAGATTTTTCATTAGCGTGGTTCAGTAATGTACCGCAGGTACGACAGGCTTTTCTGATTAATAGCCTGTTTCCGCTCGGGATCCTTCTCACCATAGTGTTTCACCTCATGTTGCGGCATAGCCGCTGGGGTATGGTACTTCGTCTCGTTGGTGAAAGTCCTGAGGCAGGCACTGCCCTGGGATATAATGTCAGCATGACGCGGATTGCAGCAACCGGTGCTGGTGCTTTTCTTTCGGGCATCGCTGGCGCATATCTTTCACTTTACTATCCTGGAAGCTGGAATGAGGGACTCTCCAGCGGTCAGGGATTGATGGCTGTCGCCCTGGTGATCTTTGCACGATGGAAACCGCTTCGTTGTTTTGCTGCGTCACTTTTGTTTGGTGGCGCCAGCGCACTCGGTCCGTCCCTTCAAAGCGCCGGGTTCTCCTATGGATACTACCTATTTAACGCAGCACCCTATGTGCTAACGCTGATCATTATTATCATCAGTGCTTCGCGATCGAAATTCAGTAACGAACCCGCTGCCCTGCGCACCTCAAACTGAAGATCATGGCTTCTATCCTATCCCTTCGAAATATCAGTAAGCACTTCGGAACTGTTAAGGCGATCGACGGACTCGATCTCAACATCGAAGAAGGAACGTTCCATGCCATTATGGGCGAAAATGGGGCAGGCAAGAGTACTGTTGCAAAATGTATTATGGGACTTCACACCGCCGACGAAGGTGAAATTATGGTGCGCGGTGAGGTGGCGAACATCAGGAATCCAAAAGAGGCACACAGCCTCGGCATCGGAATGGTTTACCAGCATTTTATGCTTGTGGACAACATGACCGTAGCCGAAAATCTCATCCTCGCGCGGGAAAAGTTTCCATTTGTTTTCAACTGGAACAAAGAGACCAGGAACTTGCGCGCGTTCATTGAAAGTATGCCCTTCAGGCTGGATCTGGCAACTTATGTTAGAAATCTTTCCGCAGGCGAAAAGCAAAAGCTTGAGATCCTCAAGATGCTTTATCTTGAGTGTAAGGTTCTCATACTTGATGAACCAACGTCAGTCCTGACGCCCGCCGAAGCGGATTCGATACTGTCATTCCTTAAACAATTCGTCGCCAGTAAGAAGTTTACGGTGATCATGATCACCCACAAGTTCAGGGAAGTGTTCGGTTATGCTGACACCCTCTCTGTTTTGCGTAAAGGACAATACATCGGCGGTGGAAAAGTGAGCGACTTTACAAAAGCGCAAATTGCAACACTTATGGTAGGCGCCAAGATAAACGAGATTCCTGCACGCGAAAAACCCATTCACGCTAAAATAAAAATGAAAGTTGATGCCCTGCTTGACAAGGACGAACTCGGTGTAACAGTGCTTAACAAACTCTCACTGCACGTTAAACAGGGCGAGATATACGGTGTAGCTGGCGTATCTGGAAACGGCCAAAAGCGATTGGTGGAGATCCTTGCCGGACAACGCAAACCCAAAGCCGGGCATGTCCTGGTAGATGACAGAAACTTCGACGCCACGCGACGATCAATTGATGAGTTTAAATTCTATTGCCTACCCGAAGAGCCCCTGAGGAATGCGTGTGTTGCCGAAATGAGCATTGCTGAAAATATGGCGCTGCGGTATTTTGACAAGGAACCCTTCCAGAAAAGAGGTGTCGTGAGCCGGAAAAACATCAACCATAAAGCCGAGGAACTGATTGGCATGTTTAATGTTAAAACGCCATCACCGGACCTGCCGATACGGTCACTTTCCGGCGGAAATGTTCAACGAACGGTTCTTGCCCGGGAACTCTCAGGTGATGCTTCCGTACTGGTCATTTCCAATCCGTGTTTTGGTCTCGACTTCAACGCCACGGCAGACATCCGTGCAATGCTTCTTCAGGCACGAAATAACGGCACAGCTATACTGCTGTTAAGTGAAGACCTTGATGAGATCATAGAATTATCCGATCGTATCGGCGTGATCTTTAATGGAGCGATCGTCTACGAGACACAGGCTGCAGAAGTAGATATAAACATTCTCGGAGAGAAGATGGCTGGAAATTGAAGTTCACAACAAACCGGATCAGGCATGAAAACGATTCAACAGAAATGGGATATGAGTGTTCGTCCCCTTCGGACAGCGCTTCTCAACGGCGACATATCCCCGGAAGAACTCACTGATCATCTCTATTCGAAGATCGATCGCTCCGGCGACCATCATGCATGGATATATCTTATCCCCAAAGCTGAGTTTTTGCAGCAAGTCCATGCTTTAAATGCACGACCGGATAAAAACAGTCTTCCGTTGTTCGGGATTCCCTATGCGGTTAAAGACAACATTGACGTTGGCGGTATACCCACGACCGCAGCCTGTGAAAAATTCAGCTATGTACCGGAAGAGTCGGCAGATGTGGTTAAAAAACTCGATGCCGCAGGGGCTTTGATCATTGGGAAAACAAACCTGGACCAGTTTGCTACCGGACTTGTCGGAACACGCTCTCCTTATGGCGTGGTGAGGAACAGTGTCGACCCGGAATACATCGCCGGAGGATCAAGCAGTGGATCAGCCGTAGCCGTAGCGCTGGGCATGGTCAGCTTTGCCCTGGGTACCGATACCGCCGGATCCGGAAGAGTGCCCGCAGGTTTTAACAATCTCTTTGGATTAAAACCAACCCGCAACGTGATCAGCACAAAAGGTGTTGTTCCGGCGTGCCGCTCTCTTGACTGTGTTTCTATCTTTTCATTAAATTCCGAAGATGCGGCTCTCCTTCTTGAAATAACGCGCAACGAACCTGCACGAGAAACACGGAGAGATACATTGATAGGTTCGTTTGTCTATGCCATTCCGGAGAGACGTTTTCTTAACTTCTCCGGCAATACGGAATACGAGTCGTTATACTTTGAAGCGCTCGAAAAGTTTGATCAGGCCGGCGGCATAAGAAAAGAGATCAGCCTCGCTCCTTTTCTCGAGGCAGCCGATCTGCTTTATGAAGGACCCTGGGTAGCGGAAAGGCTCGCAGCTATCAAAGATTTCTTTGATGTGAATGCAGCAAGTATGCTCCCCGAAACCCGCGCGATCATAGGTGGAGCAACGCGCTTCACTGCTGTTGATGCTTTCCTGTCATTGTATAAACTCGATGACCTCAAAACACAAACATCACAGTTATTGCAAGGCATCGATGTTATGGTGCTTCCTACGGCGCCAACTATCTATACGATCGAAGACATCCGGCAGGAACCGTATTCACTTAATAAGAATCTGGGATACTATACAAACTTTGTAAACCTCCTTGATCTCTGCGCATTCGCAGTCCCAAACGGGTTTCAACAAAACGGCCTGCCGATGGGTATAACCATCGTCGCACGAGCACATGAAGAACAGTTCTTACTACAACTTGGTAAAATATTTAAAAGATGAGTCAGCAATACATGCATATTGCTGTCGCCGGGTTACATCTCAGCGGGCAGCCACTTAATCATCAACTTACCGGACTGGGGGGCACGCTCATCCGGACATGCCAGACCGCCTCGCGATATAAAATGTTCCTGATCGAAGATGCCAGAGGCAAAAAACCAGGCCTTGCCCAACTATCCCACAATGCTATTGGAAATGCCTATGAAATAGAAGTGTGGTCGCTTCCGATAGAACAAGTTGGAACATTCCTGTCTTTTATTCCCGCCCCGCTCGGACTGGGCACAGTGGTGCTTGAAGACGACACAACAGTAACAGGTTTTATTTGTGAGCACCGCGTGGCAGAGGAGGGAAAAGACATCTCGGAATTTGCCGGATGGAAAGATTATTTGAAAAGACTTTAATTGGAAGATCGGAGTAGGTAGCGCTTAATGGATAGAATTTAAAATTAAGTCCCGACCGGTTCTATCGCACTGAAGTCGCTCTACTCTCACGGAACTTACAACCTGCATCCCGACATCACCGCGAGCATCATCGCCCTTGTAAATCCAACGTTAAAACATTCGGCAGCATAGCCACCGCCGCCGGGCGCATTTCCATTTCGTTTTTCACCACCAGGATGTTCCTTATCATAATCTAGGATAAAGGGATGTTCTGCGTAAAGGCCACGGGTATAATGGTGCTTGAACAGCTCTTGCATAACGGCAAGCATATTTACCTGGCCTTCATCGAGAAAAACTTCCGTATACTTCTCATACTTTATTTCCGAGATCACATTGCGGTAGTGAACGTGATTGATACGGTCGCGTGAGGCAAAATAGCGGCAGATCTCCACAGGGTCATCGCCCATCTGCCGGATCACCCCGCTGTCAAACGTGATACCGTTCGATGGGCTGTCGACAAGCGTGATAAGTTTTTTCAATCCTGCCACATTCGCGATGATCTGATCCGAACCGTGACTTTGCCGGGCAACGGGATCATTCGGATGCAACGCAAGACGAACGTTTGCCTTCTCTGCCACGGGGATTACCGCCTTGAGAAAATAAAGAAGGTTGCGCCACAATTCGTCCGCCTTATGAACACCGATTTCAGGTTTGGATGGAAGATCTTTCACCCGACTGTAGTCAAATGCGGTGAGTCCGGATCCTCCCCGACCTTCCTTTTCGTAATAACCTTCGATCAGACGGTCCACATAAAAGTTATATTCAACCGTGGGAAGGCCACACGCTCCGGCCGCACGTATCGAATCCTGGATGTTGCGAATATCCTTGTCGCGACCTTCCCTGCCAAGTACGATGTTGGGTCCGACAATGTACATGACGTTGATCAAGGTAAGTCCCTGGGCCTTGAAATTGTTCATATGTCCACGAAGCGCCCGCTCGTCCCATGGACCAGGTCCCCAAACGGAGCTTACATAGTTCACGCCGATCTGTTTCAGGCGACGCATACTTCCTGAATCGGCATCGACGGGTAACCCCAGCACCATCCTGGGAGTATCGGCTCCTTCGGAGAGTGGCCATGCAACAGGCTTTTGATCACTGTTGATAGAAGTGTGTACCATAGGCGCACCGCTGAACGCCAGGCCAGCAAGCATTGGACTCTCTCTCAAAAATTCCCGTCGGCTGCTTTTCATGTTTTACCCATTATGCCCGAGTATCGTGTGAAGATCAAGCGTATCGTTTAACTGTTGCTGCTGTCGGATCAAACGCATCTTCATGTCCTCCAGTGTCCCTTTGTAACGGCTTTGCTTTGACACATCGTGGATCTCATCAGGATCATTCTTCAAATCAAATAAAAGAACCTGGGAAGCTTTCGGATAAACGATTAGTTTGTAACGATCTGTTCTGACCATTCGCTGGAGGCTCATGTACCCTCCATAGATTTCCGGGTACACGGCCTTACTACCTTTATTGTGGATTACAGGAAGCAGGCTATTGTAATAGACCTCTTCAGGCTTTGGCAAACCGGCAATGTCATACACCGTCGCCATGATATCCTGAAGGTATACCTGTTTATCTCTTAACTCGTTCTTTGGTATTCCCGGGCCAGTGATGATCAGCGGAACGCGAATGCTGTGATCGAACATGTTCTGCTTACCCATCAAGCCATGTTGACCCGCGGCCAGGCCGTGATCGGATGCAAAGATAACGTAGGTGCTTTGAGCCTTGCCGGATTTAATTAATGCCTGCAGCATCTTACCGATCTGTGCATCCATGTGCGATATGATCGCATAATACTCCTGAATATTTTTCTTCACAGCGAAAGGCGTTCTTGGAAAAGGAGCTAATGTTTCATCGCGTGAGCTCATGCCGGCGCCGATGTCCTCCTTGTACGGATAGCTATCGAGGTAATTTGCAGGCAATGATATTTTGTCGAGGGGATACTGATCAATGAATGCTTTTGGAGCCTGCCGCGGATCATGCGGCGCATTGAAGGATATGTACATAAAGAACGGCTTATCAGAATCTTTGCTGCCGGCAAACAACTCCAGCACATCATCTGCCATCACTTCGCTAAGGTGTTTACCACCTTTCCAGAAACCTCCAAATTTTTTATCCCATGGCTGCCACGTTGTGTCATCTTTCGATAAGGGCCGATTGTATCCTTCGGGCGTCTGGCCCGGACCGTTCGTACTTGCGTGCAGCACGTGATCAAAGATCAAATTGACATTGGATCTGCCGTGCCATTTGCCCGTCATAGAAGTCTCATATCCCGCACGCTTCAATTGCTGTATCCACAACTCGCCTTCTGACACCAGTGTATCGATACTGTTCTCATGCAGTCGTGCATCCCACAACGACAGCCCCGTCAGCAGCATCGTGCGGCTGGCGCTACAAACAGCTCCTTGCCACGAACCCATGTTATAAGTGTGTGTAAAAGATGTGCCAGCGCCAACCAGTGAGTCAAGGTTCGGCGTGGAGATCTCGCGTTGCCCCAGTGCGTGTATGGTTTGATATGCCTGGTCATCGGTGAGAATAAAAAGGATATTAGGCTTTATTTCAGTAGCCCTGCCGTTATGCGCCCTGATATTCAATGCAGCAAGTACAAGCAGCGCGCAGGCGGAAAGCAACGCGATGATGTACTTTGCCGGTTGAAATACCCGTTTCATTCACGTCTCAGTTTTTCAATGCAAAGGCGACATATGTGTCGCTCGATGGGGTACCCAGCTTGCCTCCACCTCCACAAGCCACAACGACAAACTGTTTCCCATCCACTTCATAGATACTGGGGGTGGCCGTTGCCGTTGCCGGAAGCTTATACTCCCAGAGTATTTTACCCGACTGTTGATCAAACACACGGAAATACTCATCGCGTGAAGCACCTATAAAGATGAGTCCTCCGGCGCTGATAGCCGGTCCTCCCAGGTTCTGTGTGCCTGTCGGAGCGATTCCCTTTTCTTTTAGTTCCAGGTATTCGCCCAGTGGAACTTTCCAAAGTATTTCACCGCTGTTAAGGTCGATGGCATTCAACGTCCCCCAGGGAGGTTTTACACCCGGGTAGCCGTTCTGATCTGTAAGAAGGTTCCATCCATCGTGAACAAAGCGGAACTTCGTATCGGCGGTATCGGTTACCGGCGCTGCTTTGCTGTTGATGTCTTTCTTATCAAACAAGAATGCGATCAGTGCTCTTTTGTCGTCATCCGAAAGATTGGGAAATGCCGGCATCTGACCTTTACCCGTCTTTAACAGCGAGGCAACCTGATCTTCGCTTTTACGACTTTTTATTCCGATCAATGAGGGATAAACGTTTGTTCCGGACCTGTCACCTCCATGACATGCCGTACAATTATTCATCGTATAGATCCGCTGACCGCGATCAGCGAGATAGATCTCTTTCCCCGACGTGTCGATCTGCCGCATGCGGATAAGCATGGGAATTTCATTCGCATTAACGTACATGATGCCCGTTGAAGGATCAACGGCAGCGCCTCCCCATTCTGCGCCTCCGCGGGTTCCCGGAAACTCAACTGTTCCCTGAGCACTATGGGGCATATAGATCGAACCCATTTTTGCGCCTTTCAGCTTGCCGAGTACGAACTGGTGTGATTCAGGAGTAAGATCAGTTACCTCCTCCGTTGTGAATCTATGTCTTACGAAAGGTGCCGGCTTTTGAGGAAAGGGCTGTGTTGTCCAGACTTCCTCTCCAAGCACATCTGAAACAGGTACGGGTCTTTCCTCGATTGGAAATATCGGTTCTCCCGTTTCCCGGTTGAAAACAAACACCATCCCCATTTTCGTAACCTGGGCAACAGCGTCGACATCCTTCCCGTTTTGTTTTACGGTAACCAGGTTTGGTGGCGCAGGCAGGTCGTAATCCCAAATATCGTGATGAACGAGCTGGTAATGCCAGATCAACTTTCCAGTTGCCACCTCGATAGCGAGCAGACAGTTTGCGTAAAGGTTTTTTCCTTTCCGGTTGCCGCCGTAAAAGTCAAAGGAAGGCGATCCCGTGGGGATGTAAACAATGCCGCGTTTTGCGTCGAGACTCATCCCACACCAATTGTTCACGCCTCCGACTTCCTTGTAAGCATTCTCCGTCCATGTATCATAGTTTGGTTCGCCGGGCTGAGGGATGGTATGAAAGGTCCAGACTGTTTTCCCGGTTCGCACATCGTAAGCTCTTATAAATCCAGGAGGGGCATCCCAACTATCATTTAATGCTGTACCCTGTATAATTAGGTCTTTATAGATAATACCGGGTGAGGTGGATGACACACTGAGCGACGAAGGTTCGCGCAGCAGTCCTTCTCTGAGATCAATCTTGCCAGCGGAACCAAAATCAGAAACGGGCGTTCCGTCTTTGGCATGACGCGCATAGAGGTATGGACCTGCGGAAAAATAAACTCTTTTATCTGTACCGGATTCCCAATACGTGACACCGCGGTTTACGCCGGAAGACTGCGTGCCTTCAAACGGATCGAATCGCCACACTTCTTTTCCCGTGGAAGGTTCGAGTGCAATCAGCTTGAGTTTCGGAGAAGTTACATACATCAATCCGTCGGCTATGATCGGGTTGCACTGGATCGTTGAATGATTGCCTTCTTCAGCGTCTCCGGTATGAAAGGTCCACGCTACTTCAAGGTTTGCAACGTTATCGCGGTTGATCTGCTCCAGCGCGGAATAGGCCGTGTTTGCTGCATCTCCGCGATAAACCGACCAAGTATTGTGTTCGGGCTTTGTACAGGCCGATAAATACAAAAATACAATGCAGACTGCCGTGCGGATCCCGTTCATCAGGTGAATGTGTTTCCCAACAATATACTAACGAAGGCAATACAAGTAGCCATTGCTGTCGATGATAAGGATGGATACAGGACCATCTTTCTCAAGTTGTACGATGGTAGGTGGCCCCACGCGCGAGGGCATGTCTACATGCCATTTCAATTCACCGACAAGGCCGCTCTTCGGCGCTCCAATGCAGTAAAGGGAATTGTTCATCGCGACGAGGGCTTCATCACGGCCATCGCTGTCGAGGTCTCCGCTGGCAGTTCCGTGAACGGGAACCTCCGAAGCAGTTCCGTATCCTTTGAAACCTTCACCAGGATTAGCCATCCGCCACTTGATACGGCCGGTAGCCGTCTCGTAGCAGCGCACACCATCTTCGTAGCCCACTCCAATCGCTTCCATCCTGCCATCACCGTCAAAGTCACCAAATGATGGAAGATACGGCGCGCTCAAATCAAGCGCATCGAACCACGCAAGTTTGCCCTCCTTGGTTATTACGCCTGTCATCAATCGGCCACTGAAGTAAAACGAGGGTTTGCCGTCGTTGAGAAAATTACCGGCGACAGCCTGGCCAAAGTACACTTGCTTATTGTATACCTCCTTCCAGAGGGCGTCCATAGCCAGAATATCCTGGCCAGTCGATCCCTTCAGCGTATATAGAATACTGGGCCAAAGCGATGCGACGTCATCAAGACCGTCACCGTCATAGTCCGCAACTGCAAAAGAATTGCCGCCCACAGCACGCTTACTGATCTGTTTATCGCGGTGCCAGATGAGTTTTCCATCTGTTCCCGCGAGAAGATATGTTTCTTCGCTATGCATTTTAGAACGTTGTGTGGTCACCAGGACATCCATTTTCGTCTTATCTCGAAAATGACCGGCCTGCCATAGTACAACGCCACCGGTATTCGCAG